>JAFGOJ010000517.1 GCA_016926575.1 Anaerolineae bacterium
CGGCCTTCACCCTCCCGCAGGTTTGGAACCTGCGGGAGGGTGGGCATTTTCTGCCCTTTGTGATGGCCCGCAGGGCCGTGGCGACTACTTCGAAAATAGGCCGCGTTCTTACTCCCGCCGGGTCTGTGACCCGCGCCGAGCGGGCGTCACGCTGGAAGCGTGACCTACTTTTTCTGCCCGTTTATGATGGCCCCACCGGGGCCGTGGCGACTGTCTACTCTAGCAGCGCGTCCACTGCGCCCCCGTTGCGGCGGGACGCGGCTTCGACCTCGGCGGCCTCTTCTTCGCCCTCGGTCACCTGCCAGGTGGCACTGGCGCGGTCGATAAACAGCACCCCGTCGAGGTGGTCGATCTCGTGCTGGAGGACGCGCGCCAGGTAGCCTTCGGCGCGCACACGCACCTTCTTGCCGCGCATATCGAGCGCTTTGACGGTGACGTAGGCGTGGCGCGGCACGTCCCCCAGGAACCCCGGCACCGAAAGGCAACCTTCCACGCCGTCTTCCATCTCATCCGACGCGCGCGCCACCTCCGGGTTGACCAGGGCCAGGGTGGCCCCGGCGTCGGGGTCGTCCATATCCTCCGGCACCCCCACCACGATCACGCGCAGCGGCACACCGACCTGCACCGCAGCCAGCCCCACGCCGCGGGCTACGTCCATCGTCTCGAACATGTCGTCCACCAGGCGCTCGATGTCGGGCGTGACCTGACGCACTTTGTGGGAGGGCTCCCGCAGGATCGGCTGATCCGAGAAAACGATCTGACGTACACTCATGACCCAGACTCCTCACTTTCTGGAGGACGTTGTCCCCCTTTTCGAATTTCGTCGTAAACACTGAACCAGTCCAACAATTCCAGACGGCGTCTTTCCGCATCCCTCTCTTGAAGGGTGCTGCGATACGCGTTCATGTGCGAAAAAATCTCCTTCTGGACGTCCTGTGGGCGTCCGACGAAACGGAGTTTGAAATCGCCGCCCAGCGCCGCCGTCTCGACGAACACGTCGCCGTACCGCAGGATGCGCCCCATCACCGACTGCTCGAAGCGCACGTTGGTGATGCGGTCGAGCGGCGACTCGCGGCGTTCCTCGCGCAGGTAGAACGGCGTGCGTTCCACGTGAATGAGATTGGCAGCCGTCACCCGGTAGAAGTCGTTCTGCCAGTCCTCGAACTGCCACAGGAGCCACGGCGTCAAGATGAAGATCGCAAGAGCGTAGGGAAAGAGAAGCGAGCCCAGAAGCTCCTGTGGATCGAACGCCTCGCTGAGGTTGAACTGGGCTTTGATGCCCTCGCCCCAAAAAGCGATCACGACCATCAGCGCCGTAATCAACGTGAAAAGAAACAGCGGCAGGATCGTGGCCTGCAGCAGAGCCACCCAATGTTTGCGCCAGGTGATCGTATCGCCTTCCCGATCCCAGACGGGCGGCAGCAGCAGGCGGTATACGCTCGCCAGGGCCGTCAGGCAGCCGCGCCGGCTGGACTCCTCCGTAGAAATGGTGGAGCCGCCCCCGTCGGGCGCCGCGCTGCCCCTTTCGCCGAGCAGGAAGTGGCGGTGCATCACCTGGCGGATGGCCGCGATTTCGTGCGCGCGCGCGCCAGCCTGCATCCGGTAGGTCTGATCCGCAACGATTTCCTGGATGCGCGCCGGGTCAGGTACGCTGCGAAAGATCACCTGCCCGCCCTCGCCCGTCATCTCCATGATCAAGTCGCCGAACCCCAGCAGCTTGGCCACCGGGCTGGGGCTGATCTGGGCGATGTTCTGGATGGCGTGCAGCGGCGCGGCCGAACGCCTCTGTTTGATCAGCCCGATGCGTTCCTGGTGGCTGACGCGCTTGTTCGTCACCACGTACACGTCGTCGTGCCAGTCGATGTAGAGGTAAGCGCACACCAACAGAAGCGGCACCATCAAGACCGCGCCCACGTACAGCAGCCAGACGTCGTAGTACATCGAGCCGACGAAGCTGGTCACAAAGAGAACAATCACAATCGCTGCCGGCAGCATCAGGTTGGTCAGCAGGATGGCCCAGTGCTTGCGCAGAATCTTGACCGGGAGTTCGCCCTCACCGAACCAGTTGAGCTTGGGATAGGCGCGCCGCTCCTTGACATCCTCGCGCATCTTGAGCAGCCGTTCGGCATTGGGATACTCCTTCAAAAATGTGTTGAAGTCTTCTTGTTCGATGTAAAGAAGCGTGGACTTGACGACCGCCTTGACCGTGACGTCGCGGGTGTCGCCCAAAAAGAGCGAGGTTTCGCCAAAAGCGGTGCCGGGCCCCAGCGGGTCTGAGTCGTGCGTCCGCCCTTCTGTGTCGATGTGCGTCATACGCAGCGCGCCCTCGACGACGGCGTAGTACTGGCAGCCCCGGTCGCCCTGATAGTAGATCACGGCCTCAGGCTCGAAGGTCTCCTGTTTTACGTGCTTCGCCAACGCTTCCAGGCACTCTTCGGTGAAGCCGGAAAACAGGTGGATTTGTTTCAGAAATCCAGGGATCTGTTTTGGTCTAAGTAACACGGTTCTCCCGTTTGCCAAAGCAAAGCGCCATCATTGCCGCAGCCACCAGCGCCAGCGCCGCGCCGAAGAAGAAGGGGGCCGCAGGGTCGACCCAGCGCCACAACAGCCCCGCAATCACAGAAGCAGGCAGGTCGAGCAGGCCCAGTACGGCGCTGTACGTGCCGTAGGCCGTCCCACGCAGATGCTCAGGGACGATGTCGGCCACCATCGCCTTGGTCGTGCCGTAGGCCAGGCCGTAGTAGACGCCGTAGCAGGCGTACAGCGCCCACACGTGCCAACCGGTGCGGGCCAATGCCATCCCCAGGTAGATGACCGCGTAGACGAACCACCCGGCAACGATCACCCGCCGCCGGCCCACGCGGTCGGAGAGCGACCCCGCCGGGGTCGAAAGAAGGGCATAGATCAAGTTGAACGTGATCAGCATACCCAACACACCCACGACGTTCAAGCTGCGCTCCTGCGCGCGCAGCACCAGAAACGCGTCCGAGGAGTTACCCAGGTCGAAGACGCCGACGATGAGCATAAAGAGGGCGAAGCGCCGCCCCAAGCCGCGGAAAGAGATGCGCGGGCGGGCGAGCGCCCCTTTCACGGGCACGTCGCGCGCGCCGATGGCCAGTGAGAGCACCGCCAGGAAGGCCGGGATCAGGCTGATCAGTACGATGGTCTGGAACGTGGCCCGGTTCAGCGTGCTCGCTCCCTGTTGGGCCAGCCAAACAACGAGGAGAGAGAGCGAAAGGCCCAACATCGCCCCGCCGGTGTCGGCGGCCCGGTGCAACCCGAAGGCCATGCCTCGCTGTTCCTCGGCTATCGAATCGGCGATCAGCGCGTCGCGTGGCGCGGTGCGAATCCCCTTGCCCACCCGGTCGACCCAGCGCACGCCGGCGACGATCCCCCAACTGTTGGCGACGTAGAAGAACGGCTTCGAGAGCGCAGACAGCGCGTACCCCGCCACAGCCACCCACTTGCGCGCGCCCAGCCTGTCCGACAGCCATCCGGAGAAGATCTTGAGCAGGCTGGCCGTCATCTCCGCCACGCCTTCGATCAATCCGATAATGTCGGCCTGGAC
>JAFGOJ010000518.1 GCA_016926575.1 Anaerolineae bacterium
ACGACCACGTCGCCCGCCGGCGAGGTGATCCCCGGCAAGCAGCAGGAACGCAAGGACCTGACGGCGATCATGGCCGCGCACAACATCCCCTACGTCGCTCAGGCCGCCCCCAGCAAGTGGAAGGACCTGATGGAGAAGACCCGCAAAGCGGTCAACTGCGGCGGCGCGGCGTTCATGAACGTGCTCGCTTCCTGCAACCGAGGTTGGCGGCACGCCACCGAAGACACGATCGAGATCACACAACTGGCGGTCGATACGTGCTACTGGCCCCTCTTCGAGGTCGAGAACGGCGAGTGGCGGCTGACCTACAAGCCGAAGGAAAAGCGCCCAATCGTCGAGTGGTTGCAGCGCCAGGGCCGCTTCCGCCACCTCTTCCAACCTCAATACCAACACGTGATCGAGGAGTTCCAGGCCGACATCGACCTGCGTTGGGAACGGTTGCTGAAACTGTGCGGCGAGGCGTAAGCCCACCGTGTTGAAACGTGTAGGGGCGGCCCGGCGGGTCGCCCCTGTTTTTTTGGTCCGTTTCGTGTAAATTCGCGTTAATTCGTGGCTGATTTTTGCCGTTCGGTTGGACCAACACTCGAGCGGGGGACTACCTGGTTTGACTTTTTCTTAAAACTTGGCATAATGATAGCATTATGCGGTCTTTTTCTATTCTTCCTGAGGACGATCATCGACATAGCCTTCAACCAGGTGAGCGCGAGGTCTTTTACTTCCAGCTCACGTCCCCGGATGGGGCGGTCTTCGGGTTCCTGCGCACCTCTTTCGACCACGAACGGGTGACGGAAGGCGTAACATTGAGCATCGACGGCCTGGCCTGCGAATACCAGTGCGAGACGCAACTGGCGCGCAACGCCAGGCCCGGCGCGGACGCTTCCGGCCCCACCCTAACCCTGACCTGTCTCAAACCCTGGAACAACTGGCGCTGCCGGTTTTCGGGGGTCGTGCCGGAGATCGGCACGCAGAACGGGCTGCAGGTCGACGTGGAGCTCTCCTTTGCCGCCGTGAACACCCCCACGCACTACCTGGTGGGCGACTACCACCGCGTGCAACAGGACGGCTTGCTGAATGGCCGGCTGCGGGTGGGCGCGGAGACGTGGGAGGGCGAACTGGTGTGCTACCGGGACCACAGTTGGGGGCGCCGCTCGGTCGATTAGGCCGCCCGAGTCCGACCCGCACGCCTGTAGGGGTCGACCACGCAGGTCGACCCCTACGGGCTGTTTTTCGTTATTCGGAGATGAACCCGCCGGTCCAGTCCGGCCGGTCAGGCCGGGGCGACATGGCCTGCCAATCCTCGTCGGTCAGGCGGTCGCTCATCGGGTGCTTGAACTCGTAATACGAGAAGACCCCGCCCACGGTCACCACCTGCTCCCCATCGATCAAAACGACGACGTAGATTGGGAAAGCGTCTCCCACGCCCTCTTCGAGCACCTGTTCGGTGTTCGTGTCGGTGTGGACGTCGGCGATGAGGGCCATACGGTCATCCGCCTCGGAGGTGATCTCTTCCTCGGTCTCCGTTGAGAAGGTCGTCAGGTCTTCCAGCGTGCTGCCGACGGCGCGGATGATGGCGTAGTCGCTCTCGGTCAGCGCCTCACCGCGCAGTTCCTGCTCGCTCATCGTCTTCAGCGCCAGGAGCAGTTCCTCCATCTGTTGCAGCTTGCGGGCCATCTCCTCACTCAGCAGACCGCGATCCCCCAAACCGGCCTCCATCTGCGCCGTCAGCGCGGCCAGGCGGGCGTAGACCGCCGGCTGCGGCTCGACGTATCCGCGCGGTTCTTCGGTCTCGGGCATAATCGAGGTCGCCAGGATGGTGTAGGACTGTTTGGCGTAGAGGATCGTGTCGTGGCGCAGCTCGGTCCACGAACCGAGCCAGGTGTGCAGGTCCTTGTCGGCCCACGCCTGGGTCTGCATGAAGAAGGGGTAGCCTGCTCTATCCTCTTCCAGAAGCGGGTCCAGCGTGTATAGCCAGTTCCAGTACAGGTTGCTGGTCCACTGCTCCTGCGGCAGGGCAGCGAACTCGGCCCGCAATGCGGCCATTTGTGTATCGTAGCCACCGTAGTCGGTGTCACCGACCTGGGTGAGGAGCGCCAGCGCGCGGTCGCTGCCCAGCACGGCAGGCACGTCCAGCCCGCGCGGGAAGCCGCGGATCGGCCCGGCGGCCGAGGGGGAGAGGGTGAAGGGCTCGCCGCTGCCCTGGTAGAGGCCCACCTCGTCGTAGACCAGTTGTTGGAAGATGTAGCTATCGGGGATGAAGCGCTGGCCCATGAAACGGAAGCCCATGGTCACTTCCTCGGGGTTCTCCTGGTCGGTGACGAGCCCGCCAACGATAGCGGGTGGGCGCAGCTCGCGCGCGGCGGCGACGAAGTCGGCCAGCAGGGCGTCGTCGGCCAGGGTGACGGGGTCGGGCAGGCCGCCGTAGACCGCGTCGGCCACGGCCGCGTAGTCGGCGGCGGTCAGGTCGTCGGCGGTGCCGACGAAGAAGGCCGTCGGTTCGTAGATGCGCTCCCACACGTCGGCTGCGGCAGCGTCGTTGGCGTAGAGCGCGCGGACGATCAGCAGCGCACTGCGCGTCTCGCGCAGCGCCGCCTCGGGGTCCTGCGGGTTGGTCAAGTGGAAGGCCATGCGCCCGTACCACATCATAGCGCGGAAGTAGCGCTCGAAGTCGGCGTTGCGGGTGTAGTGGCCGCGTGGCACGTACTGGCTGTAGTCCTCCAGGTAGCCGAAGAGGGGCGAGGGGACGATGCCGCTATGGGCGTCGATCAGAGTCAGTTCCTGGTCGACCACGTCGCGCACATCGGCGGGGACGTCGGCATCGGCGTCGAGCAAGCGCGCGGCGACGGCGAAGAAGGCCACGTTCTGGCGGGCGGCTTCCTGAACTGCGCCGGTGGTGGCACTGTAGTCGGCCACGCCAGCGTCGAGCATCGTCTGGGTGAGCTGTTCCAGATCGGCGATGAAGTGCTCGATCTCCGCCAGGCGCAGGGAGTAGTCGTAGAGGATGTGGTAGGCGTGGAGCACGGCGTCGGTGGTGACGAAGGCGGGGAAGCCGGCGTCTTCAGCGTTGGTGTAGATCTGGTAGATTTGCTCGTGCCCGTCTGGCACGACCACGAACCCGTTCGCCTCCAGCATCGCTCGCTGGGCCGGGTTGAGCCAGGCGATGAAGTCCGCATTGGTGACCGCGTTCAGACTGGGAATGTAGGCGGGGGCGTCCGGAACGACATCGACGGGCACCGGGACGTAGGCCGCGAAGCCGCCAGGGCGCACCTCGACGGGTTGAGGGGGGGCGGGCGTGGGTGTGGGGCCAGGGGTGGGCGTGGGCATCGGCGCGGGCCCGCACCCGGCAACTAAAACGGCGACAAAAACAGTCAAAAGAAAGATTCTTTTCAACATACGTTATGCCTCCTGTGCAAATTGCGAATTGCGAGTTGTGAATTGCGAGTTGCGAATTGTGAATTGCGAATTGCGAGTTGCGAATTGCGAAACGTATTCTGTCTCCGAAACTCACAATTCCTAATTCCTAATTCCTAATTCCTAA
>JAFGOJ010000519.1 GCA_016926575.1 Anaerolineae bacterium
AACAACCCGACAGCGTGATTCCCCTGGCTGCCGACGGCCGAGAGCACGCGGTCGTGGTGCGGATGGGATGAGCAATAGTGATACAATCGGGAAACCAAACGGCTCAAGATCACCTACTCCACCGACCGGGCTTGTTTGACGTGCCGCCTCGTTCTCTTGTTCTTCGCGGCTGGTCAAGCGCGGCGGATGGAATTTTCGGCTAGGCAGCCCAACTCTTCCGTGGCTTGGCCCTCCAGTGGACAGTTGAGGCTTTTCAGAAGCTTGTCACCAATGTGTGACGCTCGCCGGACAAAGCTGCAATTTTACGACAGTTTGTGGTATAATCGGAGTAAAATAATCCACCAGTGGACAAGCTTGGAATAAATATCGCTATTGTTCACTTTGCTAACTCACTCGCATTCCCCACTTTTTTGAGCAGATACAAGACGCTGGTATAGGAGAGTGTTATGAAAGTCAGAGTCTGCATCGCGTGCTGTATATGTCTGTTGTTCCTCACCACTTTTAGTTTGATGTCAGGGCCGGGCCTCGCGCCGGTGGCAGCAGGTTTCACCCCAACCGCGACGGCAACCCCTACCCCTACCGCGACGGCGACGCCTACCCCTACCCCAACCCTTACCCCGACAGCTATCCCCACTACCGTGCTCACGTCGCCCCCTCCGTTCGAGAGTACTCCCACGCCAGCTCTCTTCCTGCCAGAGTCAGGTGGAACCATCACTCCCACACCGTTTCTTCTCGGTGTCGTAGCGGGTTTGACGCTGGTGATGATTGGTATTATCGCGCCAGCGCTGCGTCGGCGTTGACATCTCTATAATTCCAGGGAGAATCTAATGAATGCCCTACGTTGCTTGACCGTTGTTTCAATGTTGTTAGGACTTATTATCCCAGCACTGCCCGCCGCAGCAGCCCCAGATCCAATATCCCTGCCAGCTTCTGCGTCCGTACAACTTTTGCCTGCGTGGATGGAGCAATCTTCATTGCCAGAATACTCCAGCGATGCGTTGCCTGGATGGTACGAAGGCAGCCAACTCCGTGACACACAGCCAGCCCCCACCGACGCTCCCCTCAACACTATCACCACAGCCAGCCTGCACGTCTACGGCCCGACCACGGCCAACGTGTGCGACACGGTGACTTATACCGTGGTCATTACCAACGACGCGATCCTCGCCACCAACGTGGTCATCACCAGCACCATGCCCACACCCTACACCCCCAGCCCGCAAATTTGCTCTTTTGATACGATAGAAGCCGACGGTGTGCGCAGTTGCACTTTTGTCTTTGCTGGCGGGTGTGATGCGATCTCGGGTCAGAACGTCGTCACGCTGACACAGGACGGCGCGCCGCCCATCGTCCGCTATACCGACCTGGTAGTCAACCCCGGCGCCATCACCGTGCGCAAGGAGCCAGCTGTGCAGCCGGCTTACCTCGACGACACCGTGACTTGGACCGTCTATATCGAGAACACCGGCTATGGCGACGTCGAAAACGTGGTCATCACCGACGTGCTGGGCAGCGGATTGAGCTACGTCAGCGGCCTCGACTTCGCCGCTGTCTCCACGATGACGGCGGGGCAGGTGCTTACTTTCCCTGTCTCCGCACAGGTGGTAGGCTGTTCGAACTTGGACAACGTCGTCACCGCCACGTGGGGCTGCGACGGCGAGCGCTGCCTCCTGCCCCAGACGGCCACCGCCGCCGTCGACCTGCAAATGCGCAACCCCAACCTGGAGTTCGCGCTGCCCACCTTCGATGTGCCGTTTTGCGCAGGCCAACAGGTCTTCACCGTGCCGGTGACGAACGTCGGCGACGGCACGGCCTACTCCACCACCCTGATCACCGATCTCTCCCCCTTCAGCGTGACGACCGGACCGGGCGCCACCTACGACGGCAGCGCCTTCTACCTCCCGCCGATCGCCCCGGGCGACACCCACGACCTGGTCTTCACCCTCACCCTGCCCTCCGACGTCTGCACTACCGCCTACGGCGGTAGTTTCAACTTCGACATCACCTATTACGACCGCTGCGCTAACCCGTACTACGAACTGCCCCAGAACGCCTCGTGGCAGTTGATCGACGTGCCCGGCAACATCGGCCTGAGCAAATCCATGCCCGCCGAGGTCTATCGCGGCGAGACGGTCACGGCGACGATCAGCGTCGACTTGAGCGGCATCAGTGGCACTACCACCATCACCGATACCATCCCCGAAGGCTGGACGGTCGTCGACGCAGGGGGCGGGGCTAGTTTCGCCATCAGCGACACTACCTACATCACCTGGGAGGTCACCGCCTCCTCCGCTTTCACCGTGGTCCTACTCACACCCGGCGACACCATCACCGGCTGCGAGGCCTGCGGCATGCAGATGACCAACGTCGTGGCATCTGTCGGGTTCGACTGCCAGGGCTGCGTCCGCACCGCCAACGCCTCCGCCAGCACCTACGTCCAATGCGACGACGGCGTCTCGTCCGCCAAGGAGGTCTCCGCCCCCCTGGTTCCCTGTTCCGACGATACCTACACCTACACCAACACGTATACCTTCGGCAGCTCGTTTGTCTTCACCCCAACCTGGGGTGGGTTGGCCTTCACCGAGACGTTGCCCCACCAAACCTACGTGAGCGGCACAGCGGAGATTTGGATCTCCAATGGCCCCCTTTCCTGCACGGCGACCTTCTCAGAGAGCACGGCTGGCGGCCCGCTGGTCATTACCAACGTCAGTCCGGCCTGTGCCATCGACCTGCCCGGCGCGACGATGCAGATCGTCTATCAGACGCAGGTGGGCGAACCGGCGGCCTGTTCCGACTTTTCCTGGTATGACTGGTCCTACCTGTACCTGGGCGTAACGGGCAACGGCGCCTGTGCTTACGACGGCCTTCTTCAAGAGGGCGTCTTCGTGGAGACGCGCGCGCCGCAGATGCGGCTGAGCCTCAGCGGTCTGCCGCCAGTCGTTTCGGAATGTGGCGCATACACGGTCACGCTGACCGCCGAGCGCACCACACCCGACATTGCCGCCTACGATGCCGTCATCGATTTGGTAACGGATACCTTTGCCGTCATCAGCGTGCTGGGTTTCGACGGCGCACTGCCCCTCTTCACCGACACCAACAGCAGCGGTTATTCCTGGCACTACGGCGATGCCTTCACCAACGCGCTCACCGCCACGGTGACTTTGCGCGTCCAATTGCGCTGTACCGATGCCGCACCCTTCAATGCCACGATTCATTACGATAACCTGTGTGGCAGCACGTGTTCGGCCGGTGGGACGATCGGTAATCCATTGGTTGCGCCCTGTAATATGTTCATCACCAAGTTCCCAGAAGTCATCTACGCCACCAGCGACGTGGTGCTGTGGTCGCTGACGGTCTACAACGCCGGCGCCGGGCCAGCCTACAACGTCACGATGACCGATACCCTCGGCAGCGACCTGGAGTACGTCTCGTCAACGATTGCCTCCACCGCCGGTTCGGTAGCTGGTGTGACGCCTGTCGTCATCTCACCCCATCTGGTCAACTGGACGCTGCCGGTGATCGAGGCCAAGGAGCGCGTGACGCTGAATTACTACGCTGAAATCGTCGGCTGTTACGATCTGACCAACCAATTCCAGACCGCGCAAGGCTGTCTGGATGAAGACTGCCACGTGGCCCCCATCGCCAACGCGCACGTCGAGATTCCCCCCACGGTGCTGCTCAATACCAACCAGTTCGTCAGCCCCATCGAGACCTGCTACACGCGCACCGTCACCGCTACCGTGCGCAACGCCGGCTTGCTCAGCGTCTATTCAGCCACCGTGACCGAGACGCTCCCCACGGACTTGAACTACATCCTTGGCACCACCGAGGTCAGCACCGACACGGTCAACTGGCAGCCTGGGCCCGATCCTATCATCTCCGGCAACCAGCTCAGTTGGGGGCC
>JAFGOJ010000520.1 GCA_016926575.1 Anaerolineae bacterium
CCAGTTGCCGCTCGGCGTGAACGTCTCGCCGACGATGAGCCGCCGCGCGGGCAGGTCGGGTTGCCCCGCCAGCGTGAGAATCTGATGGAAGTAGCGCTTGAAGTTCGCCGCGCCCCACGCGCCGTTGGTGACCCGCTCCGGCCCGATGACGTAGGGCGCGACGTCCAGGTCGCTCGGCGCGCTGACCAGCGCGATGCTCACGGGCGCATCCGCGGCGACCGTGTACGTGCAGCCGGCCGGCATGTAGACCGAGTGCGGCTTTCCGCTGAAGACGTTGGGCCGCCCGCCGACCAGGGGGAAGCGCTGCCCGGCGACCTCGAAGTTCGCCTTGCCGCTCAGGATGACGGCCAGCACCTCGCGGTCGCCCGTCTCGCCGCTGAATGCCCCGCCCGGCGCAAGATTCAGCAGCTCAAAGCCCAACAGCTCGCAGGGATTGTAAGGCAAACGATTCAGTCCGGTGTTGTTTTCGACAGAGGCAAAGTATTTCATCGCAGTCTCCTTGCTTTGGGTTAAGGGTTATGGGTTGTGTAGGAGGGGAGTCGCGTAGTCAAATAGTCAGATCGTCGGGTGATTCGCTGATTTGCTCGCTCACTGATTCACCATTCGCTGATTCATTTTTCTCCGGTTCGCTCATCTCCCCCCACCAGTCTGCCAGGAGTTCCAGGACGTGACGCAGATTGTCGCGCCAGCGGGTTTCTTCCCAGGCCAGGGGTAGCCAGATTTCCTGGCGACCGACCCGTGCGTGTTCGCCCAGGCGACGGCGCACCTGCGCGATCTTGCTCGGATCGAAGCGTTTGAGCCACGGCGGGCGCAGCGCGATCTGCCCGTTCTCGACGACGATGGCCGGGATGCGAGCGTCGCGCGCCAGAATCTTGAGTTGCAACTGGTAGATAAGGTTCTGCGCTTCCTCCGGCAACGGCCCGAAGCGGTCGGTTAACTCTTCTTGCAGATGGATGACCTCTTGTGCCGTGGTCAGGTCGGCCAGACGGCGGTAGAGTTGCAGACGCAATTTGTCATCGGGGACGTAGTCGGTGGGCAGGCCGACCGCCAGCGGCAGCTCGATGGTGATGGAGCCGATGGGTTCCGGCGGCTCTGGCTGCCCGGCGCGCTCCGCCTTGAGGTGATTCACCGCCCGTGAGAGCATCCGCGTGTAGAGCGTGAAACCCACGTCGGCGACGTGTCCGTGCTGGTGCTTGCCCAGGATGTCGCCCGCGCCGCGGATTTCGAGATCACGCAGGGCCACGGTGAAGCCGCCGCCCCCGCTCGTTGCTTCGTCGAGCGCCTGCAAGCGCATCCGCGCTTCGTCGTTCATGCGCCGCTTGTGGAAGAAGTAGGCGTAGCCCCGCCGTGTTCCACGTCCCACGCGGCCCCGCAACTGGTACAACTGCGCCAGGCCGAAACGATCCGCTCGCTCGACGATGAGGGTGTTGGCGTTGGGGAAGTCCAGGCCGCTTTCGATGATCGTCGTCGCCAGCAGCACATCCACCTCACCATTGGCGAACCGCCGCATCGCGCGCGCCAGCTCGCGTTCCTGCATCTGCCCGTGCGCTACGGCGACGCGCGCTTCGGGCGCTAACGCCTGCACCCGCCCGGCGACGGCGTGGATCGATTCCACGCGGTTGTGAACGTAGAACACCTGCCCGCCGCGCTTGAGTTCGCGCAAAATCGCGCGCCGCGCTACGTCGCTGTCGTAGGCGCCGATGTACGACGCGATCGGCAGCCGTTCCTGCGGCGGTGTCTCGATGATGCTCACGTCGCGCACGCCGGTCAGCGCCATGTAGAGCGTGCGGGGGATGGGCGTCGCGGTGAGGGTAAGGACGTCCACCTCGGTGCGCATCTGCTTGAGGCGTTCTTTGTGGGCGACGCCGAACCGCTGCTCCTCGTCGATAATGACGAGTCCCAGGTCCTTGAAGGCGATGTCCTGTTGCAGCAGGCGGTGCGTGCCGATGACGATGTCCACCTTGCCCTTGCGCAGTCCGGTGAGGACTTTGCGCTGCTCGGCGTCGGTGCGGAAGCGCGACAGCAGTTCGACGGTGACAGGGAAGGGAGACAGGCGGTCGCGGAAGGTCTCGTAGTGCTGCTGTGCCAGCACCGTCGTCGGCACGAGCATCCCCACCTGTTTGCCGTCCATAACGGCTTTGAACGCGGCGCGCAGCGCGACCTCGGTTTTGCCGTAACCGGCATCCCCACAGATCAGGCGATCCATAGGACGCGCTTTTTCCATATCCTCTTTCACGGCGGCGATGGCCTGCACCTGGTCCTCGGTTTCAATGTAGGGGAAGGCGACTTCCAGCTCGCGCTGCCAGCCGGTGTCGGACGCGAAGGCGTAGCCGGGCGCGATTTGCCGGGCGGCGTAGAGTTCCAGCAGCTCGGCGGCGACGTGCGCCGTGGCGGCCTGCACGCGGGCCTTCGTTTGTGCCCAGGCTGCGCCGTCCAGCCGGCTGAGCCGAGGCGGGCCGTCTTCTGCGCCGATGTAGCGCGTCAGGCGGTCGGCCTGGTGGATGGGGACGTAGAGCTTGTCACTGCCGCGTGACTCGATTTCGCCGCGCGCGACCTGCGGCGAGCTCAGGCGAGTCGGCGGGGCGGCGTATTCGAGCAGCAGGTACTCGCGTTCGATGTCGTCCACACCGCGCGTCACCAGTCCGCGGAAAACGCCGATGCCGTAATCCTCGTGGACGACCGGGTCGCCGGGTTGCAGATCCGCGAAGTTGAACTCGGGCGACGCGGCGCGGCGGCGCGGGCGGCGGCGCGGCTCCGGCGGACGCCAGCCGAAGAGTTCCTCGTCGGTGATGAGGTGGCGCGTGCCGCGCGCGCTGTTCCACTGCCAGCCGCCGGGTGCTGCGCCCTGCACGAAGGTCAGCAGGCCTTCCGGCGCGGTAGGTACGGCCTGCAAAACCGGCGGCGGATTGAACTCTTGCCACAGTTCCGCCATACGCTCGGCCTGGCGGCTGACGACGACGACCTGATCGTTGAGCGACAGCCATTGGCGGATGCGTCCCAACGCCTCCGGCAGCCGTCCGGCGAAGTGAACTTCGGGCGTGAAGCCTTCCGCCAGTTCGCTCTCCCCGCTGTCGTGCAGCGCGAGCGTTCCGGCGCGTTCCAGCCGTTCGTGGATGGCCTCCCAGGCGACGTAGGGCGGCTCGGCGTCCGGCGGCAGGTAGCCCTCTTCCGCGATTTGCTTGCGCTGCTCGGCGGCCTCTTCCTCCAACTCGCGCCAGCGCGCGGCCAGTTTTTCGGCGTCGCACAGCACCACCAGCGCGTTGTCGGGCAGGTAGTGCAGGAGCGTGCCGTCTTCCTGGTAGAAGTACGGTAGGTAGAATTCCAGGTTGGGGAAGGGGATGGCGGCTTCGAGTGATTGCGCATCGCCTTCGAGCAATGTGCGCACATCGGTGGGGAGCGACGTCTCCAGCAGCGCGCGCAGCGTCGTCAGGGCGCGCTCACCGTCCAGCGGCAGCGCTTCGCGCACGGGCGTCAGCCAGAAGCTCGTTGTGCGCCCGGCCTCGGGCAGCGAACGCTGCGTGGCGGGATCGAACGTGCGGATGGTGTCGATGACGTCGCCGAAGAATTCCAGGCGGTACGGCAGCGCCGATTGCGGTGGGTAGATGTCGAGCAGGCCGCCGCGCCGGCTGAACTGTCCCGGCGCTTGCACCACGCTCACTGGTTCGTAGCCGATGCCGCCCGCGTGCCGCGCCAGGCCGGTGAGGGACTCGCTGGCGTCCTTAGGATGCACGTTGACCTCGATCTTGCGCGCGGCGCGGCGGAACTGGCGGTAGGGGAGCGTGCGCTGCATCAACGCGCGGACCGAGGCGACGATAATGGGCGGCGCGCCCGTCGTAGCCGTGTCGATGCGGTGCATGAAGAGCGTGGAGAGCGCATCCAGCCGGTCGGTGATGGCCTCCGGTGTCCATGGAGCGCGTTCGTAGAAAAGGGCAGGCGGTTCAGGGAAGCGGCGCAATCGCGTGGGATCGTCCACCCACAGTTTGAGCGCCTCGACCAGGCGGCGGCTCTCATCGACGGTGGGGACGACGATGACAACGGGGGTGGGCAGCTCTTCGCTCAGCGCGCCGATGACCGGCGGGCGGGCGCGTTGC
>JAFGOJ010000110.1 GCA_016926575.1 Anaerolineae bacterium
AATTCCTAATTCGCAATTCCTGATTCGCAATTCGCTAAGGAGCACATACCGTGAAACTTTTAGCCATTGCTTTCAAAGACGTTTGGCACTCGGTCCGCAATGCCTTTTTCTTGGTATTTGGGTTGGGATTGCCGCTTTTGACAACGCTGCTTTTCTACTTCGCCTTCGGCGGCGGAGGTGGGGATGTAGGAAGCACCATCGTTGTCGATGTGCAGGTGGCGAATTTGGACGTGCCTGGGGAACAGGCTGGTGTTCCACCGCTCGGTGAGATGGTGGTGGAGGCCCTGTTGGGGCAGGGGGCGTCGGGTCTGCTGAACGTGACGTTAGCAGACGGGGCGGACGCGGCACGCGCGGCGGTGGATAACCAGCAGGCGGACGTCGCCGTCATCATTCCGGCCAATTTCACCGCCGCCATGGTCGGGGAGGGGGAACGGGCTACGGTCGAGCTGTACCAGGACCCGACCTTGACCATCGGCCCGGCAATTGTGAAGAGCATCGTCGGGCAGCTTGTCGACAGCTTCGCCGGCGCGCGCATCGCGGTCGGGGTCGCTTTCGACCAGATGGCCGAGCAGGGTGGGACGCCTGACGCCGCGATGGCAGAAGAGATTGCCGTCGGGTATACAATGTGGGTCTTGTCCACTGGCCAAAACGGCACGCCGCTCTTGGACGTGCAAGCCCCCCCGGGCGTTCGAGAGGAAGCGGGGCAGGCGACGTCACAGGCTTTGACCCTGATTATGACCGGTATGATGTTGTTTTACGTCTTCTTTACCGGCACGGCCTCTTCCCAGTCTATTCTGCAGGAGGAAGATGCGGGCACGCTGTCGCGCATCTTCACCACGCCGACGCCGCAGTCGACGATCCTCGGCGGTAAGTTCCTGGCGACGCTGGCTGTACTCGTCGTGCAAGTGGCGTTTCTGACGGCGGCGGGTGCCCTGGTCTTCGACATCGATTGGGGCGCGCCACTGCCCGTGGCCCTGGCGATATTGGGGCTAGTGGTCCTGTCGGCTGGGTTCGGTATCTTTGTCAACTCGCTGGTCAAAAATACGAAGCAGGCGGGCGGCATCTACGGCGGCGTGCTGACGATCTTGGGGCTGGTGGGGATCAGTTCTGTCTTCACAGCGGGGGCCCCCGAGAGTGGCTCTGCCGACATCGCGCGCACTTTGTCGCTCTTCACCCCACACGGTTGGGCTATGCGGGCTTGGACGGTGGCGCTGGAGGGCGGCGGCGTGGGCGATGTGCTCTTCCCCGTCGCTGTGATGCTTGCCCTCAGTGCGGCATTCTTCACGTTCGGCGTGCTTCGATTCAGGAAGCGGTTTGCATAGGAGGAATGAGATGCGTGTGATCGACTTGATGCTCAAAGACTTGTTGCAAACTGTCCGGGATTGGAAGACGACGACGTTCCTGGTCGTGATGCCCGTCATCTTCACCTTGCTATTCGGCTTTATCTTTGGTGGGGGGGGAGGGGATGGGGCGGATCTGCGCACGCCGGTCGGTGTGATCGATCAGGACGCGGGACGCCTGCTGAGCACGCGACTTCTGGATCTGTTTGAGGCCTCCGACGTGGTCCGCCCGGTCTTACTGGAGGATGGCGATCTGGATGGCGCGCTGGCGATGGTGGCGGACGAGGAGATTGGCGGCGTGGTGGTCATTCCGGCTGGCTATACCGATCAGGCCTTGGCCGGTGGGGATGCGCGTCTCACGGTCGTCGCCGACACCAGCACCGGTGCCGGGTCGACGGTCGAAATGGGGGTGCAGGCGCTCGCGTCCCGCTTGATCGGAGCGGCACAGACGGCGTGGCTCAGCGCGCAAGCATTCGCGGCGCGCGCCGAATTTGCCGACGATGCGGAACGCCAGACGTTCTTGGCGGACGCACTGGATCGCGCCCTCGCGGCCTGGGCCGACCCACCGCTGACGGTCGCCGTCACCGACGCCCGCGCCGTGGCAGTGGAGGAGATCTATTCCGACAACAGCTACGCCCATTCCTCCCCAGGCATGATGATCCAATTCTCCATCGCGGGCCTCATCAGCTTCGCTGAGGTGATCGTTGTTGAGCGTAAGTCCAAATCGCTGCGCCGTATGCTGACCACGGCCATCTCGCGCACCGAGATTATCCTGGGCCACTACCTGGCGATCTTCGTCATGATTTTCGTCCAACTTGTGATTCTGATTGCCTTCGGTCAGATTGCCCTGGGACTGGATTACCTCGCAGCGCCCCTGGCTACGCTGTTGTTGATGGTCACGATGGCGATGTGGACCGCCGCGCTGGGGTTGTTCATCGGCGTGTTGGCGAAGACGGAGGAGCATGCCGTCATCTTTGCGATGATCCCGATGTTCGTTTTGTCGGCGCTGGGGGGGGCGTGGATGCCCTTGGAGGTCACACCCGAGGCGTTTCAGACCGTCGGTCACCTGTTGCCGACTGCCTGGGCCATCGATGGGTTCAAGAACATCCTCGTGCGCGGGCTGGGGGTGGAAGCGGCGCTCCTTCCGGCGGGCATTATGCTGGCCTACGGCGTTGCCTTCTTCGCGCTGGCGCTGTGGCGCTTTCGATTCGAATGAAAAGGAGGCCGGCGATGAAGCGAAACAACTGGCTGATTGCATGCTCGTTCTTGACGCTGGCCATTCTGGCCTGTGGACAATCCGGATCGCCTACGCCCACGGCATACGTCGCGCCGACCGCCACCGCCGTCCCTCCCACGAGCGTGCCCGAGGTGCCGTCGGCGACAGGATCGCCGACCGAGTCTTCGGCCGAACCGTCGGCCGAGCCGACCGCACCGCCCGTCCAACCGACCGCTCCCTCGCCGACCGTGCCGCCCACGAGTGAAACAGGCGGCGCGCCGCAGATCCTCTCCTTCACCGCCGATCCAACCAGCATCGTTCAAGGCGACGAGGTGACGTTCTCCTGGGAAGCGACCGGTGGCACCGAGGCGTGGATTCAGTGGACCGACAACTCCGGCATGCTCGCCACGATTTCGGTCGACCCCGACGGCGGCAGTGAGACCTTCGCGCCGGTCGATGCGCTGGTCAACTTGCTGGTGCAGAACAGCGTGGGAGCCGATTCGGTCACCATTGAGCTCGACATCGCCTGCGCCTACGCGTGGGCCGCCCCGCTGGCGGATAACCCACCGTCCACCCGCTGCCCGTCCGAGGCACAGGTTGGCGCGGCCGCGCAGCAGCCGTTCGAGAACGGCTTCATGGTCTGGTTCGGCCCCACCAATGCCATCTACGTCTTCTACAACCAGGATGCGGTGGGCCTGCCCAACCGCTACCGCGTCTTCCCCGACGCGTTCGTCGAGGGCGATCCCGAGAGCGACCCCGCTATCGTGCCGCCCGCCGGGCTCTACCAGCCCGTGCGCGGTTTCGGCTTGCTCTGGCGCACCCAACCCGAGGTGCGCGACCTGCTGGGCTGGGCCACCGCGCCCGAGGCCGGGTTCGATACCTGGCTCCAGTATTACGCGGAGCAGGCGATGCACGTCTCCGCCAACATGCTCCAGGGCATCGACGGGACGATCTACCAGCTCAGCAACGTCGACAGCGGATGGAGGGCCTACGCGCCGTGAGCCTGGAATCGATCCTGGCCCAGTTCCGCGACCCCGACGCTGCCCGCGCGCTGGCCGCAGCGATCCGCACCCGCTCCACCCGTCCCGCGCGGCTGATGGAGTTCTGCGGCGGTCACACCCACGCCATTTTGCGCTTCGGCATCCCCTCGCTCCTGCCGGAGACGGTCGATCTGCGCTCCGGCCCCGGCTGCCCGGTGTGCGTCACCGCGGCGGGGGACCTGGACCGCGCCATCGCGTTGGCGCAGGTGCCCGACGTGATCCTGACCACCTTTGGCGACATGATCCGCGTGCCCGGCAGCCGCCTCTCGTTGGCCCAGGCCAAAGCGCAGGGCGCCGACGTGCGCGTGGTCTACTCGCCCCTCGACGCGCTGCGCATCGCGCAGGAGACCCCCGCCCGCCCGGTGATCTTCCTCGGCGTCGGTTTCGAGACCACCGCGCCGATGGTCGCCTCGACGGTGTTGGCGGCGGAGGCGGCTGGGGTGCGCAACTTCACCGTCTTCAGCACCCACAAACTGACGCCGCCGGCGACGCGGGCGATCCTGGCTGCGGGCGAGGTGGCGCTCGATGGCATCATCGGCCCGGGCCACGTCACCACCGTCATCGGCGCCGCCGCCTGGCGCTTCCTGCCGCAGGAGTACGCCATTCCTTGCGCCATCGCCGGCTTCGAACCGCTCGACCTGCTGCGGGCGATCCTGTCGCTGGTGGAGATGGTCGAGCAGGGCCGCGCCGACGTGACGAACACTTACGCCCGCAGCGTGCGGTTGGAGGGGAACGCCCCGGCCCTGGCGGCGCTGGAGCGCGTGTTCGAGGTGGCCGACGTGGAGTGGCGCGGCTTCGGTGTGGTGCCCGCCAGCGGGCTGGCGCTGCGGGAGGCCTATGCCCGCTTCGACGCGGCGCGCGCCTTCCCGGTCGACGTGCCGCCCGCCAAAGAACTGCCCGGCTGTCGCTGCGGCGAGGTGCTGCGGGGCGTCCTCTTGCCCACCGAATGCGCCCTCTTCGCGCGCGTCTGCACGCCGCAGAACCCCACCGGCCCGTGCATGGTCAGCGCCGAGGGTGCGTGTGCGGCCTACTACCGGTATGGAGAACGTATCTGATGGAAAACGTGATTCGCCTGTCCCACGGCGCGGGCGGCCGGATGATGAACGACCTGATCCGCGAGGTCTTCGCTACCCCGCTCGACAACCCCATCCTGCGCCAGATGGCCGACGCCAGCGCCTGTAATCTGCAATCTGCCAATCTGCAATTCGCCATCTCCACCGACTCCTTCGTCATCAACCCGCTCTTTTTCCCCGGCGGAGACATCGGCTCGCTTTCGGTCCACGGCACGGTCAACGACGTGGCGATGGCGGGCGCGCGTCCTCTATGGCTGACGGCCGGCTTCATCCTGGAGGAGGGGTTGGAGATGGGCGTACTGGAACGTGTGGTGCGGTCGATGGGCGAGGCGGCCCGCGCGGCGGGGGTGCAGGTCGTGGCGGGCGATACCAAGGTGGTCGAGCGCGGGCACGGAGACGGCATCTACATCAACACGGCCGGGTTTGGCGTCGTGCGCGAGGGCGTGCACGTCGGCCCGCAGGAGGCGCGTGCGGGCGACGTGGTGCTGCTCAGCGGCACGGTGGGCGACCACGGCATCGCCGTGCTCAGCCAGCGTGAGGGGCTGCGCTTCGAGACCGACCTGCTCTCCGACAGTGCGGCGCTGAACGGCCTGGTCGAGGCGTTGTTGGACGTGGCACCGCACACGCACTGCCTGCGCGACCCCACGCGGGGCGGGCTGGCGGCGGTGCTGAACGAACTGGCGGCGGCGTCGAACGTGGGGGTCGAGATCGAGGAGGCCGCGGTGCCCGTGCGGCCGGCGGTCGCGGCAGCGTGTGAGATGCTGGGCTTCGACCCGTTCACCGTCGCCAACGAGGGGAAACTGGTGGCCTTCGTCCCGTCCGGGGAGGCGCAGGCGGCGCTGGCAGCGCTGCGGGCGCACCCGTTGGGGCAAGACGCGGCGCGCATTGGGACGGTCGTCGCGGAGCACGCCGGGCTGGTGCTGGCCCGCACCGCCATCGGCGGGCGGCGGGTGGTCGATATGCCGCTGGGGGAGTTGCTGCCGCGTATTTGTTAGGGGGTACGTGGGACAGATCACGGTACCAGGGAGCACCTGCCCCCTCCGTCGCGCCCTTACTTGACGCATCCCCAAATCCGAGTATCATGAGAGCAAGTTGCGCAGGCTTGAACCAATCGAAGAGGGGGAAAAATGAGCGCGCGCATCAGTCGAGAGATGTGGTTTGTCGTCGGAGTGGCAGCGATCGGGTTGGCAATCGTTGTGGCGCTCGCCTGGGGCATCTGGGAGCAGGTGGCGCTGCTCCGTCACATCCAGGCCGCTGAGGTGGAGCTGGCTCCCCTGGTCGAGCACGAAAAGCAGCGCCAGCAAGCCCTGCAAGCCACATTCGAACACGTCTCTTCCGCCGGATACCCTGAAGAATGGGCGCGGGTCTATGGTGGGATGGCGGGCGCGGGCGAAGTCGTCGTGATCGTGGACCTGCCGGAGGCATCTTCCGAACCGGCGGCCCCGGCTCCGGTCGTTGCGACCGACGTCGAGCAGGCGCAGCCGTCCGTTTGGGACCATTTCTGGCAGTGGCTTTCCGGCGCAGATTGATTGATCGATCCATTCGCTAACGCAAGGTGCCAGCGTCCCGCTAAGGGTCTGGCACCTTTTTGTTGATTGGGGTATAATCGCACAGAACGTTTGTTTCGTTTTTCGAAGTAGAGGCCATGATCGTTTCGCTCACAACCGATGGGCGAAAATGGCCCCTGTCGGTGCGGGTTTCCCCGGCGGGGTGCAGGGGCGGTAGGGGCGCAGCATGCTGCGCCCCTACCGCAAAGTCCTGGTAACCGAGGGTCGGCGGGTTTGAAACCCGCCCTACAGACTTGGGTCATCGCGAGCCGCCGCAGGCGGCGAAGCGA
>JAFGOJ010000111.1 GCA_016926575.1 Anaerolineae bacterium
CACCATCGCCCTGTACTGTGCACGAAATCTCTCCCAGTCGGGGCGCGGCTCCCAAATCGCAGCGTGCTTCAGAGAGACGGACAGACTGTTCCCAACCCACAACGTCCCATTGTCCACGGTTGCAATCGTGCCTGTTTCGACTCCGGCGAAGCAGCCGGGCTGGCCCTCGACCACGATATTCAGCGGGCCGTCGCCGACGTCTGGCGTGACCAGGGCGATCACGTCGCCCGCCTCGGTGACCAGGTCGCAGGCGCGCTCGAAGACGGCCAGGACCCTGGCCGCCGGCAGGCGATCGGGCACCGGCCGGCTGATCGAGCGCGCGACGAGGCAGTGTGGGCCTACATCTCCCACGTCACGTCGCCGTACAGGTCGGCGGGACGGTGGCGGGCCAGGAAGGCCTGAAACGCGGGGCGCACGTCGCCCACGACGCCGGGGTCACCGTGGCCGGGGTAGAACGTCGTGTCGTTGGGCCAGGTGAAGACGGTGCGCTGCAGGCTGAACAGCGATTGTTCCAGCGCCGCGGCAGTTTGCGTGTGGCCCGGCCCGCCGGGGAAGACGGCATCGCCGACGATGGCGCGCCGGTCGAAGTGCAGGGCGATGCTGCCCGGCGTGTGCCCGGGGATGTGGACGACCTTCACCGGAAAGTGGCCCACGCGCAAGATCCGGCCATCTTCCAGCGGAAAGTCAGGGTGGATGCCGAAGGCCTCTGCGTCGGCGGGGTGCATGCCCATCGGGGCGTGGATCGTGGCCTGCACGCGGCCCAGTCCCAACGCGTAGTGGTCGTGGTGGCCGTGGGTCAGCACAATGCGGGTGACGTACACGCGCCGGCACATCTCCAGTACCGCGTCGGGGTCGGCGGCCGGGTCGACCAGCAGCCCGCGGTGCGTGCGGGGGCAGGTCAGCAGGTAGCAGTTGGTTCCGTACTCGCCCACTCGAAGGGTCGTCAATTCGAGCATATCTTCACCTCCTGAACGTATTATGCCACCGAACGGGGCGCTTGTCCAGAATGTGGGCTTCGTGCTTGCTTCTTCCGCTCAAGCAGTGTAGAATCGGAGTAACTGCCAGGTGTACAGCCTGAGCAAGTACGACTCGGAAGAAATTGCGGCTCTACGCAGATTTACGGGGTAGGGCAAGTTTCCATCGAAGGGTGCGAGAAACTGTGAGTGTCATCCAGACTGAAAATTTGACCAAAATCTTTCGTGTGCCGCAGAAGGACGCCGGCGTGCGCGGCGCGGTCAAGGCGCTCTTCCAACCGCGCTACAAGGACGTCACCGCGGTCGATGGTGTCACGTTCTCGGTGGAAAAAGGCGAGGTCGTCGGCTACATCGGCCTGAACGGGGCGGGCAAATCGACCACGATCAAGATGCTCACCGGCATCCTGGTGCCCAGCAGCGGCCAGGTGCGCGTGTTGGGGCGCGACCCGCACCGCGAGCGCGTGGCCAACGCCCGGCAGATCGGCGTGGTGTTCGGCCAGCGCACCCAGTTGTGGTGGGACCTGGCGTTGATCGAGTCCTTGAACACCATCGCCAAGATTTACGAGATGGACCCGCAGCGGTACGATCAGTTGTTGGAGCAGTTCGTCGACCTGTTGGACCTTAAAGACCTGCTCAAAGTGCCCGTGCGCAATATGTCGCTGGGCCAGAAGATGCGCGCCGAACTCGCCGCCACGCTGATCCACGAACCGGAGGTCGTCTACCTGGACGAACCGACCATCGGCCTGGACCTGATCGTCAAAGAGCGGATGCGCGCCTTCATCAAGCAGCAGAATCGGGAGACCGGCACCACCGTCGTCCTCACCACTCACGACTTGGGCGACATCGAGGAGCTGTGCCAGCGCGTGATCATCATCGACGAGGGCAAGCTGATCTACGATGGCCCGCTCAGCGCGATCAAGGAGCGCTTTGGCAAGTACCGCCAGATCACGTTCGAGATGGCGCGCGACCTGGACGGCGTCGACCTGCCGGCGGGTGCCGAGATCGTGACTCAAGACGGGCGCAGTCTGGTGCTCCGTTTCGACCGCACGCAGACCACTGCCAGCCGCGTCGCAGCGGCGGTGATGGAGCAGTTCAACGTGGTCGATTTTTCCCTGGCCGAACCGGACCTGAGTATGATCGTCAAGCAGATCTACCAGGGTGCCCTTCACCCGGAGGCGGTGTGATGGCCGTCCTGCGCCGCACCGCGCGCGCCTATGGCGCGATGATGGCCATGGTGCCCAAGCTCTTCATGGCCTACCAGATCTGGGTGTGGATGCAGTTCATCGTCCAGATCATCTCGTTGGTGATCCTGGTCTCTTTCTGGTCCGCCGTCTACGCCGGTGAGAGCAGCCTCAGCGGCCTGACGCTGGCGCAAACGCTCAACTACATCATCCTGGCCCAGATCTTCGCCCCTTCCACCGACACGAACATGGTCTTCGAGCTCGGTTATATGGTGCGCAGCGGCCAGATTGGCATGCGGTTGATCCAGCCGCTCGACCTGCAACTGGCGCTCTACGTGCAGAAAGTGTCGGAGATCGCGCTGGCCTTCGTCTTCAATCTCCCCCTGGCGCTGATCGGCTGGCTGCTGTTCCGCTACCACGTCCCGGCCGACCCGCTGGTCTGGCTGGCGTTTCTGGTGAGTCTGTTGATCGGGAACGCGCTGCTGTTCTGCTTCGACTGGATATTGGCCTGCGCCAGTTTCTACAGCACCGAGGTGTGGGGCATGGGTATGTTGCGTTACGGCGTGGCGCTCTTTTTCAGCGGCGCGCTCGTCCCCCTGGCGATGATGCCCGGCTGGCTGCGCACGATCTCCACCATCCTTCCCTTCTCCCAGGCGCTCTACACGCCGGTCTCCCTGCTCAGCGGCATCACGCCGCTATCCGGCATGCCGCGCATCTGGCTGGCGCAACTTGCCGCGCTGGTGGCCCTGGGGGCGCTCTCTCGCTTCACCTTCAGCCGCGCCGTGCGCCAGGTGACGGTGCAGGGGGGGTAGGCGGCCATGATACGCTATCTCGTGCTCTATTGGACCTTCTTCAAGCAGCGGATCAAGGTGCTGATGGAGTACCGGGTCAACTTCCTCATCGGCGCCTCGTCGACGCTCTTCGTCCAGGCGGCCAGCATTCTGTCGATTTGGGTCGTCATGCGCCAGGTGCCCACGCTGAATGGGTGGGCTATGGCCGAGATTTGGCTGGTCTACGGCCTGCTTATGCTCTCCAAGTCGATCAACCACATGTTCGCCGACAATTTGTGGACCCTGGGCTGGGACTACGTGCGCACCGGAAACTTTGACCGGCTGCTGGTGCGACCGATCGACCCGCTCTTTCACCTTCTGGCCGACCGCTTCTGCCATGACGGTATCGGCCACTTCGTCACCGGCTTGATCCTGGTCGTCGTGTCGCTCGTCCAATTGAACGTAGTGGTGACGCCGCTCAAGGTGATCTACATGATCATCACCGTCGTCAGCGGCGGCGCGATTTTCATCGCCCTCAATCTGATCACCGGCGTCTCCGGTTTCTGGGTCATGGATTCGACCCCCGTGATCCGCGTGGTCTTCGAGATGCACGAGTTCGCCAAGTTCCCACTCTCCATCTACCCGAAAGCGATCAGCGCTGTGTTGACTTTCCTGATTCCCTACGGCTTGGCCTCGTTCTACCCGGCCAGCTACGTGTTGGGGCGAGACGTTCCGCCGACGCTGGCGTTGGCCACGCCGGTGGTCGCGGCACTTCTGGTCTTTATCAGTTATCGGGTGTGGCTGTTTGGACTGCGCCATTACAGCAGCACGGGGTCGTGAGCGGCCGCCATCGCGGTGGGTGTTGTCGGAGCAGTCGCCACGGCCCCGGTGGAGTCATCACAAAGGGCAGAAAATGCCCACCCTCCCGCCGGGTCACGGACCCGGCGGGAGCGATAACGCGGCCTATTTTCAAAGTGAAAATGTAGGTCACGCTTTCAGCGTGATGCCCGCTCGGCGCGGGTCCGCGACCCGCGCCACCGCCGGGTCACGGACCCGGCGGGAGCAATAACGCGGCCTATTTTCGAAGTGCGGGAGGAACCATGACCGAACGCGAACAACTCGAACAGGCGATTGTGGCCCAGGAGGGCCTGCGGGCGGCGTTGGGCGATGCCGTCGTCGACGCGACCGTGGCCGTCTTGCGCCAGCGACTGGCTGCGCTGGAGAAGCAGACGGAGGCCGCACCGCTCCTGGAAGGCGAGCGCAAGCTGGTCACCATTCTCTTCGCCGACATCTCCGGTTTCACGGCCCTGGCCGAAACGATGGATCCCGAGACGGTGCGCGACCTGATGAACACTTGCTTCGAGCGCCTGGTGCCGGTGATCGAAACGTACGGCGGCACGGTCGACAAGTTCACCGGCGACGGGATCATGGCGCTCTTTGGCGCGCCGGTGGCCCACGAGAACGACGCGGAACGCGCGCTGCGTGCAGCGCTGGAGATGCGTGCGTCGCTGGTGGCCTTCAATCAGGAGCGCACGACCCGCCTGGGCATCCACTTCGGCGTCAACACCGGGTTGGTCATCGCGGGCGGGATCGGCACGCGGGAGCGCCAGGAGTATTCGGTGATGGGCGATGCGGTCAATCTGGCCGCGCGTCTGGAGGACCTCTCCACGGCGGGCGAAGTGCTGGTTGGGCCAGATACGTATCGCCTGACCGCCCCGCTGTTCGACTTCGACGCGTTGGCCCCCATTTTCGTCAAGGGCAAGACCGAGCGGGTCCCCATGTACCGGCTCCTGGCGGCCAAGGCGGTGCGAGGGAAAGTGCGCGGGATCGCCGGTCTGGAATCCGAACTGGTGGGTCGCGCCGACGAGTTCGACGCGCTGAAGGCGGCCCTTGTCCGGCTGCTGGAGGGCGAGGGCGGTGTGGTGACTCTCGTTGGAGAGGCCGGGCTGGGCAAGTCTCGTCTGGTGGCGGAGTTGCGCTCTCACCTGGAGGGCCGGCCGGTGGTGTGGGTCGAGGGGCGCTGCCTGTCCTACGGCTCGTCTCTGGTGTATCTGCTCTGGCTGGACATCCTGCGCGACCTGTTGGGCGTTTCTGCGGAGGACGCGCCCGCCTTGGTCGACGCGCAGTTGCAGGCGCGGGTGCGGGACCTGTGCGCCGATCGCTTCGCGGAGGTGTACCCTTACCTGGCCCGCTTGATGAGCCTGCCGATGGCGGCGGAGTTCGAGTCTGTGTTGCGCGACGTGGATGGCGAGCGGCTCAAAAGCGCCACCTTCCGGGCGGTCGAATGTTTGTTAGGAGAGGTGGCCCGCCGGCACCCGCTGGTGCTCGTCGGCGAGGACCTGCACTGGTCCGACGTCGCGTCGCTCGAGTTGTTGCAGCACGTTTTGGGGTTGTCGGAACAGGTGCCGATCCTGTTCCTGTGCCTGTTCCGGCCCGAGCGGGCGCACGCCTGTTGGGGGGTGCTCGACGTTGCGGCGCAGTACGGCGCGCGCTACGTCGACGTGCGGCTCGAACCGCTGACTACGGACGAGAGCAAGACGTTGGTGGGGAACCTGCTGCGTGTGGAAGGCCTGCCGGTTGCGCTGCGCGAGCGTATCCTCAGCCACGCCGAGGGCAACCCGTTTTACGTCGAGGAGATCATCCGCTCGCTGCTGGACGAGGGGGCCATCGCGCACGACGTGTCTACGGACCGCTGGGTCGCTGCGCGCGAGGTCGACGACATCGCCATCCCCGACACGCTGCACGGCGTGCTGATGGCGCGCATCGACCGGTTGGAAGAAGAAACGAAGCGCGTGCTGCAACTGGCCTCGGTCATTGGGCGGATTTTCTTCTACCGCGTGCTGGCGGCTATCGCGCAGGAGGAACGCTCGCTCGATACGCGCGTCGCCACGCTCCAGCGCGAAGAGATGATCCGCGAGCGGACGCGCCAGCCCGAACTCGAATACATCTTCAAGCACCACCTGACCCAGGAAGCGGCGTACAATGGCCTGTTGAAGAAGGACCGGCGCACGTTTCACCGCCAGGTGGCGCAGGCGTTGGAGCGCCTGTTTCCCGACCGCATCGACGAGCAGGCGGGCCTGCTGGCCTACCACTGGGAGCAGGCCGAGGAGGCGGAGCAGGCCGTCGCGTATCTGCTGAAAGCGGGCGACCAGGCGCGCATCATTTATGCTCACCGCGAGGCCATCGACTACTACGAGCGGGCGCTGGCCTTCCTGCGCCAGCGTGAGGCGCACGAAGTGATGGCGCGGACGTTGATGAAGTTGGGGTTGCTGTATCACATGGTGTTCGATTTCCGGCGTTCGCGCCTGGCCTATAGCGAGGGGTTTGCGCTGCGCCAGCGGATCGGAGAGGCGCAGGTGGGGCAGTTGCCGCCAGCTCCTCACGCATTGCGGTCGGCCGTGACAGGGGAACCGCCGACGCTGTGCCCCACGCTGGCCGAGGATGCGCGATCGATTGGGTTGATCAAGCAGCTTTTCAGTGGATTGGTCTCTCTGACGCCCGATATGGACATCGTTCCCGACGTCGCGCACAGTTGGGAGACCCAGGAATCGGGGCGCACGTTCGTCTTTTTCCTGCGCGAGGACGTCCGGTGGAGCGACGGGAGCCCGGTGACGGCAGCGGATTTCGCCTACGCCTGGAAGCGGGTGCTCGATCCGGACATCGGTTCGCCGGCAGCCAGTATGCTGTACGACATCAAGGGCGCGCGGGCGTTCAACCGCGGAGAGGGCACACGCGACGACGTCGGCGTGCAGGCCCTCGACGACCTGACCCTGGTCGTGACGTTGGAAGAACCGACCGGGTATTTCCTGCACCTCTTGACGTATTCCGCTTTCCTTCCCATTCCCCGTCACGTCGTCGAACGGGTTGGAGATGGGTGGGCGACGACCGAAACGATCGTCACGAATGGGCCGTTTTGCTTGAAGACCTGGAATCACAGCGACGTGATGGTTCTCGAACGCAATCCATCCTACCATGAAAAATGTACAGGCAATGTGGAGCGTGTAGAGGCGGATTTGAAAAGCTTGCCGCCTGATAAGAATTTGGAGGCATACGAGCGGGGGGAACTGGATTATATGGCGCTGCCGGCGCGGTTGCTGGAGCAGGCCCGCGAGAAGCAC
>JAFGOJ010000112.1 GCA_016926575.1 Anaerolineae bacterium
GGGGCATTAGGAGTGGGGGTTTGGGCGGGCGTAGCCCGCCCAAACCCCCACATCTGCCCCCCTTCCACGCGAAATCCCAGAGACCCCCACCTCCATAAGATATTATGCCACGGAGGGCGTGGGAAGGCAACCTGCATTTGCATCTTGTCGGAGTTCGTGTTAAAATAACGCTTAAGATGAGCGAACCTACGAAGATGCCCACGAAAGAAGCTGTTCCGATTCCCGAGGCGCCGATTTCGGAAACCGAATTGCGCGCCAAACGCACCATCACCATCGCATTAGTCATTTTTGCCGTGGTGATGGTGGGCCTGATTGCGCTCCTGGTGATTCTGTCGATCGGCGCGTACGACGCTGCCCGCTCCGGCGAACCGCCCGCTCCAGGAGCCGTCGTCGTCAGCCTGCTGCGCGATGCGGCAATCATCATGGTCGCGTTCGAGACCCTGCTGATCGGCGCGTTGATGGTGGTGCTGACCATTCAGATCCAGGCGCTGGTGACGTTGCTGCGAGACGAGATCCGCCCGATGTTGGAGGCGGTGAACGATACGGTGTCGACCGTGCGCGGTACGACGCAATTCGTCAGCCACAACGTCGTCTCGCCGACGATCGAAGCCGCCAGTTTCCTGGCCGGCGTGCAGCGTGTCGTGCGAGAGGTCATCGGTCTAGGTAGAGGCTCTCAAGGCGAATAGGTTTATCCTCTGCGAAAAGGAGAAAAAGAAATGGCAAAAGAGAATGGTGGAGATATCGGTGCCTTTTTGGCCGGGTTCGTCGTCGGCGGGCTCGTCGGCGCGGCTGTGGCGCTCCTGATGGCCCCTCAGTCGGGTGAGGAGACGCGGGAGCAGATTCGGGTCAAGGCGGTCGAGGTCAAGGACAAGACCAACGAAGAGATCGATAAGACCCGCGAGAAGGCCGAGAAGGCGTTGGACGAGGCTAAGGCCAAGGCCGAAGCTGTCGCGGCTGACCTGCGCCGGCGCGCCGAAGAGGTCCAGGAACAGGGCAAGAAGTTGCTCGAAGATGGGCGCAAGCAGTTGGAGTCGGCCATCGAGCAGACCAGGAAACACCCCGAGCCTGGTGAACCCGCTGCCCCTGCCGAACCGGCGGCTGAACCCGCCAGCGCCTGAGTCTAGCGATTGAAAGAACCTCCCGCAGGTACGCGACCGACGGGAGGTTCTTTTATCCCTCGATGCGCTGCCACGCCTGCGGCAGTGCATCGACCACGTCCCCTGCGCTCATCCCCGCCGCGCCCAACGCCTGGCAGCACATTTCTCCCGCCAACCCATGGAGGTACGCGCCGCCCGCGGCGGCCGCAAACGCCTCTACTCCCTGGGCGCGCAGCGCGACGATGACGCCCGCCAACACGTCACCGGTGCCGCCGGTGGCGAGGCCCGGATTCGCAAAGGGCACCACCGCTGCCCGCCCATCGGGTGCGGCGACGACGGTGTACGCCCCCTTCAGCACCACCACCTGATCCCACGCCTGAGCCTGCCGACGTGCCACGGCCACCCGCTCCGCTTCTATCGCCTCGACCGTGCTGCCCATCAACCGGCTCATCTCCCCCGCGTGGGGCGTGAGGATGGTGCCGGGCGGGAGCAGGGCGGGCCAGTCTGCGCACCCGGCCAGGATGTTGAGCGCGTCGGCGTCGACGACCAACGGCGGGAGGGTGGGGCGTGCGTCGGGCGATGCCGTGGCGGGCTGGAACCCCACCGCTCGCCGCCCCGCGCTGGCGAACAGTTTCTCGACGAAAGCGACCGTCTCGCGCTCGCGCCCCAGGCCCGGCCCCAGCAGCAGGGCGTCGTAGGGCGGGAGTGCTTCTTTCAGCACCTCGGCGGCGGGCTCTGAGATGACGCCCATAGCGTGGGGCAGGAGCAGGTAGGTGGCCTCGGGCAGGCGTGCGGCGACGGGGGAATGGATGGGGGCAGGAAGGGCCACGGTGGCGAGGCCGACCCCGGCACGCACCGCTGCCGCGCCGGCCAGGTATGCCGCGCCGGTATAGTTCGTCGAACCGGCAACGATCATCGCCCGCCCAAAAGTGCCCTTGTGCGCGCTCGGGGGGCGCAACGGCAGCCACGCGCGCACTCTATCGGCGGTCACCACCTCCAGCGTCACCTCCGCGGCCAGATCGGGAGCGGTGCCGATGTCGGCGACGACCAGCTCGCCCACGGCCGCCGCACCGGGAAAGCGGAAGTGGCCCGCCTTGGGGTAGGCGAAGGTCACCGTCAGGTCGGCGCGCAGGGCCATGTCGTCCAGCGTGCCGGTGTCGAACGAGAGGCCGCTAGGGCCATCCACCGCCACGACGAAGGGGCGCGGGCGTTCGCGGGGCGCGGGTGGGGTGTTGAGCGCGATGAGGGTGCGGGACGCTTGCCGCGCGCGGTGTTCGAAGGCCGCATTCACCGTTTGAAGCACCGAGGCTACACTGCCTTTGAGCGGAGGAAGGCTCCCGGTCCCCAGCAGGGCGTCCACCACGATGTCGGCGCCGGTGGCCAGGCGGGCCAGCGCGCGCTGTGCCTGCTCCTCGCCGGCGGCGATGCAGCGAACGTGGACGTCTTGCAAGCGTTTGACGTTGGCATCCTCTTGCGGGTCACGCGGGCGGGTGAGGTAGCAGGCTACCTCTGCGCCGGCTTGGGCCAGGTAGTGGGCGGCCACCAGACCGTCCCCGCCGTTGTTCCCCGGCCCCACCAGAATCAGGACGCGCTTCCCTTTCACGGACTGGCGGGCGGTCACGGCCTCGGCCACGGCGCGGCCGGCGTGCTCCATCATCTCGGCGTAGGTGTGCCCGGCGGCGTCGGCAGCGGCTTCGATGGCCCGCATCTGGTCAACTGAGACAATCTTCATAGTAGAATTCATGATCGCTCCGCTCACAGCTGATAGGTAAAAATGGCCCCTGTTGTTGCGGGTCTCCTGACCCGCCGTTCCACCCGGTCAGGAGACCGGGCGGAACAAGAGGCTCGCCGCCGATTGACGAAAATGCAGGTCACGCTTCCAGCGTGACCTCCGCTCGGCGCGGGTCCACGACCCGCGCTCCCGCCGGGTCCGTGACCCGGCGGGAGCACATTGTCTGGTGGTGGTACGTGCGCGATTCAATCACGCGCCTACCGCGATGGCGTCGAAGGTAAGTCGGCGGTCATCAAGGCTGGTAGGTGACCTCCAACTGCAACGTCGACCGGAACGCGTCGGCGACGCCGTCGTTATCCGTCTCTCGATCGTTGAACTGCAACCGCATCTGGAACTGGTTGCCAGGCAGCGCGCTTTGCAATGCGCTGATCCCGCCCACGTTGAATACCTGATAGTCCGCGTCGTCGATCTGTGCCGTCGAGCAGAACCGGTGCATGGACCCGGTGACCGGCGGCGGCGTGTAGTCGCTCGCGTCGACGGTGCCGTAGGCGTGCGCATACGTGCGCA
>JAFGOJ010000521.1 GCA_016926575.1 Anaerolineae bacterium
CGACGCGCACGCCATCGCCGACGCGCACGCCATCGCCCACGCGCACGCCATCGCCCACGCGCACACCCACGCGCACGCCCACGGTCCCCCCGCCGCGCCCACCGGTACCGCTGGAACCGGTGGGGGAGATCGAAGATGCGTGCATCGAAGGCGTGGCGGACGTCTTCTTCAGTTGGGAGGAAGCGTTCGAGCCGGATGGCATTTCCATGTACGAGGTATACGTCGAGGCGGTGAACTCGCTGACGACCCCACCGGGGCCTTACGTTTTCGATGCCATACGTGGCACGACGGCGGTGGGGGAGATCCGCTGCGATTGGTCGTATCGCTGGCACGTACGGGCTTACGACGCCAGCGGCGGCGTGGGAGAGTGGTCGGAGTGGCTTTACTTCGACCTCGTGGCGCTGCGGATGGACCACACGTTGCCGCCACGCTACGGCACGTTCGCGCCGGAGGATTCGTGCTTTTACCCAGACCGGTACGAGTTGCCACTGGTGGCGGGAGGAGGGGTCAACGTCTTCGAGCAGGGGCTGGGGACGGGGTGTGTGGGTTACGTCACGCGCGAACCGAGCTTCACCCTCTTCTGGCCGGGTCCGGGTTACTACCCGTTCGAGATAAACTTCACGGCCGCGTATGGCGGCGACGCGACCATGGTGGTGCGCGATCCGGTGGGGGATTGGTACTGTAACGACGACGCCAGTGGCTTCGATCCCGCCTTGGCGCTAAGTCCTTACACCGGCGAGTACGACGTGTGGGTGGGGAGCTTCCATCCCGACACGTCGATCGATGGGACGTTGTGGATTACGGCGGTGTGTCCGCAGTGATCTGTTCCGAAAATAGCCGCTCATCCGGCCGTCATGCCCGCGCAAGCGGGCATCCATCTGTACGTAAACTGGATTCCTGCTTGCGCGGGAATGACGTCTTAAATACAGCGGTAATTTTCTGCCCTTTGTGGTGGCCCCGAAGGGGTCATGGCGGCTATTCCGAAAATAGAGTTCCTGTGGTGGTAGGCGCGCGATTCAATCGCGCGCCTACCACCGACAATGTGCTCCCGCCGGGTCCGTGACCCGGCGGCGGCGCGGGTCGTGGACCCGCGCCGAGCGGCCGTCACGCTGAAAGCGCGACCTACATTTTCGCTTATCGGTTGTGAGCGCAGCAATACGGGGTGTGCATTTGACGGAGTGCCGAAAGTCGGGTATATTATGCTACTTTTGTGGCCGCGGTCAAAGTCCAGTTGCTTTGCCCGCCGTGAAAAAGGGAGAGGGGGTCTAGCTATTTCGGGAGTGACAAGAGAATTATGAAGTCGTTGAGTGGTCAGCTCAGGAAATTGCGTGAGTACAACGAGATTTCAAAAGCAGGTCAGATCGCACGGCGGGCCTTTGCGAACAACTCGTTCGATGGCGTGCTGACGATGATCGGCGTGGTGATGGGGAACTTCGTGATGGGGGTGCAGGATGCGGCCGTGGTGCTCGTCACGGGTATGTCCACCGCGCTGGCGATCGGGATTTCGGGTGGGTGGGGGGCGTACCTCACCGAGTCGGCGGAACGGCGCAGCGAGATCAGCGAGCTCGAACAGTTCACGCTGACGAACCTGGGAAGCACGAAGATCGGCCGGGCGTCACGTATCGCGGTCGTGCAGGTCGCGATGGTGGACGGCCTATCGCCTTTCCTGGCCGCCTTCCTGGTGGTGATTCCTTTCTTCTTCGTCCCGCTACTGCCGTCGGTCGACTATGCCTACTACGCTTCGATCGCCATGGCTCTGACGGCGTTGTTTGGGTTGGGGGTCTATTTGGGCAGCATCTCCAAAGAGAACTTGATCATCTCGGGCGTGAAGACGGCTGTGGCTGGCGTGGTGTGCATCGCGCTCAGCTATTTTCTCGAACAAGTGGCGCGGTAAAATTGAGGAGGGGGCATGCCAATCGAACAAGTCGAGTTCAATACGATCATCACGTTTTTAGGGATGCTGTGCGCGATGGCGCAGGGCATCACCGGCTATTACGCTGCCTATTTCAGAAAGCGGACGGCCTTGTTGAAGACGAACACGACCCTAGCCGCCGCCCACCGCGCCTTCGGCAATTTCGCAACCACGCTGTACGGGCTGGGGTTGTTTGCGGGGGTGAATGGGCTGATCGGTGCCCTGACGCACAACGAACCGCCGCTGGAATTGCAGAGCGCTTCGTTTAACATCCACACCTGGGGCTCGTTTCCCGTCTTTGCCATCGTGGTGTGGAAGCTTTGGCGCTCCTATTTTGACAAGAAGCCTCTATATGGCAAGCAGAAGTGGCTGGGAATCGCTATGTTCACCGCCTGGGCCTACACCTGGCTGACCGCGGCGGTCTCTTACTACGAGCGCACCCAGCCTGCCAACCTGCAACATCCCGAACCGGTTTTCTTGTTGCCGTACGAATGGCTGGGCGTGCAGTTGGTCCTGCCCTTCGTTCTGGGTGGCATCATCGGTGCACTCGTCGTGCGCCGGGCTGCGACCATGGAGGCGAAATGAAGCCGACACATCCCGTACTGGACGTGCTCCTCAACCGCAAATCGGTGCGTGCCTACGAGGGCGAGATCAGCCAGGAGGTCAAAGATGCGATCATCGCGGCGACCCTGCGTGCGCCCACGGCGGGGAACATGATGCTCTACTCGGTGATCGAGATCGCGGATCAGAGCGTCAAAGAGCGGCTCGTCGAGACGTGCGACAACCAGCCCTTCATCGCCAAGGCACCCTGGGTGCTGCTTTTTCTGGCCGATTACCAGCGTTGGTATGACTACTTCATCACGGCGGGGGTCGAGGCGCTGTGCGAGGAGCGCGGCGCGCCGATGCGCACGCCCCAGGAGGGCGACCTGTTCCTGGCGTGTTGTGACGCCCTGATCGCCGCGCAGACGGCCGTCATCGCGGCCGAGTCGCTGGGGGTCGGATCTTGCTACATCGGCGACATCATGGAGAACTACGAGGTGCATCGGGAGATGTTTCGCTTGCCGAGGTACGTTTTTCCCATTGCCATGGTATGCTTCGGCCACCCGACCGAACAGCAGCGGGCGCGGGAGATGACGACGCGCTTCGACCGGAAGTTCATCGTCTTCGAGGGGCAGTACCGTCACTTGCACGCCGAGGAGTTCGAGGAGATGTACCGCGAGCAGCAAGAGCGGCTGTTCGAGGGGCGGGAGGCGCTCAAGGGCGCGCGCAACGTGGGGCAGTTCATGTACTTGCGCAAGTTCGGCGCCGACTTTACCCTCGAGATGACGCGATCGGTGCGCGCGATTCTGAAAGCGTGGGTGACTGGCTGATCCCACCGCGCAAAAATGCCTGGAAATTTTAAGGCAAAACCGCCGGTTTTGCCTTGCATCGATATTCTGCTTGTGGTATAATGTTTGTCGTTCCCGCCCCTAAATGTGGGGGTTAGCATTCTATTACCCCCTATATATAGGGGTTTTCTTTGCCCCCTCGTTGCATAAGATAAGGAGCCTGGAGATGGAATGTCCCTATTGTGGTGCGAAGCGGCCGAAGGTCATTGCCACGTATCAAGACGTGCGCGGCATTCGCCGCCGGCGGGAGTGCCGGGGGTGCAACCAGCGCTTTACAACTCTGGAGCGTCCGGTGTTGACCACGCCGCTGGTGGTCAAAAAGGACGGCCGGCGGGAGGAGTTCAGCCGCGAAAAGTTGCTGTCGGGGCTGCGTATCTCCTGTACGCGCCGCCCGGTCTCTGCCGACGACCTGGAACGGCTGGTCGATAGGGTCGAGGCGGGGATCCGCAAACTGGGGAAGACGGAGATCGATAGCCGCGTCATTGGCGACATCGTCATCGCCGAGCTGCGCGAGCTCGACCCGGTTTCGTACATTCGCTACGCCATCGTCTACCTGGGACTGGAGGACCTTGAGGCGGTGCGGAAGGAGATCAACCGACTGTTGGAGGCGGGGTAAGCTATATGAGTATCGACCAGGTCATCAAACGGAACGGGGAGCTCGTCCCCTTCGACCGCAAACGCATCGAGAACGCTATCTACGCTGCTTCCCGTGCTGTGGGCAACGGCGCGGGGCGGCAGTGGGCCGAGACGCTGTCGTGGGCCGTGGAGGCTATCCTCAGGGAACGGTTCGGGCGCAACGGCCACGCTCCGCACGTCGAAGAGGTGCAAGATACGGTCGAAGAAGTGTTGATCAAGATGGGCAGCCCGCAGGTGGCCAAGGCGTACATCCTCTACCGCCAGAAACACGCCGAGGCCCGCACGGCCCGCAAGATGCTGGTGGACACCGAACAACTGGTCGACGACTACCTGCAACGGGCCGACTGGCGGGTCAGCGAAAACAGCAACATGAACTACTCCCTCCAGGGGCTCAACTTCTACGTCGCCTCGTCCATCGCCGCGCGCTACTGGCTCCACCGCATCTACCCGGAGGCGGCGCAGCGCGCGCACGTCGAGGGCGACCTGCACCTGCACGACCTGGGCATGCTCTCGGTCTACTGCTGCGGGTGGGATCTGCAAGACCTGCTCTTCCGGGGCTTCGGTGGGGTCCAGGCCAAGACCGAGAGCCGCCCGCCGCGCCACTTCCGTACCGCGCTGGGGCAGTTGGTCAATTTCTTCTACACCCTGCAGGGTGAGTCGGCCGGTGCGGTGGCCGTCTCCAACTTCGATACTCTGCTCGCCCCCTTCATCCGTTACGATGGCCTGGCGTATACGCAAATCAAACAGGCGTTACAGGAGTTTGTCTACAATATCAATGTGCCCACGCGCGTGGGCTTCCAAACCCCCTTTACCAACCTCACCATGGACCTGACCCCCTCCCCTGTGTTGCGCGACCAGCCGGTGATCATCGGCGGCGAACCGCAAGAGGCGACCTACGGCGAGTTCCAGGTCGAAATGGACCTGCTCAACCGTGCCTTCGCCGAGGTGATGCTCGCCGGCGACGCGCGCGGGCGCGTTTTCACGTTCCCCATCCCCACCTACAACATCACGCACGATTTCGACTGGGACAACCCCAACCTGGAACCGATCTGGGCCATGACCAGCCGCTACGGCATCCCCTACTTTTCCAACTTCATCAACAGCGATATGGACCCCGAGGACGCGCGCAGTATGTGCTGCCGCCTGCGGCTCGACAACCGCGAGCTGCGTAAGCGCATGGGCGGCCTGTTCGCCGCCGCCCCGCTGACCGGCTCGGTGGGCGTGGTGACGCTCAACCTGCCGCGTCAGGCCTACCTGGCCGCCGCCGAGGCGGACTTCCAGGAACGCCTGGTCCGGCTGATGGAAGTCGGCCGCGACAGTCTGGAGATCAAACGCAATATCCTGGAGGATTTCACAGCACGCGGCCTCTACCCCTACAGCCATCACTACCTCGACGGTATCAAGCAGTGCTACGGCAGTTACTGGAACAACCACTTCTCCACCATCGGCTTGATCGGTATGAACGAGGCCTGCGTCAACCTGCTCGGAGTGGACATTGCCCATCCCGACGGCAAAGCCTTCGCCGTCCGCACGTTGACGTTCATGCGCGAGACGCTGGCCCGCTTCCAAGCCGAGACGGGTCACCTCTACAACCTCGAAGCCACCCCCGCCGAAGGTGCCTCCTTCCGCCTGGCCCGCTCCGACCGGGAGCTGTTCCCCGGCATCGTCACCGCCGGAACCGTGGCCGCGCCCTACTACACCAACTCCACCCACCTGCCGGTGACCTATTCCGACGATTTGTTCGAGGTGCTGGAGCACCAGGACGACTTGCAGACGCTCTACACCGGGGGCACGGTGCTCCACGTCTTCCTGGGCGAGCAGTTGGGCGATTGGCGGCAGGCGCGCCGGCTGGTGCGCACCATCGCCGAGAATTTCCGCCTGCCGTACTATACCCTCACGCCGACCTTCAGCATCTGCCCGGTCCACGGCTACATCCCCGGCGCGCACCCCTACTGCCCCTACGAGCACACGGAGGAGGAACTGGCCCAGTTCGGCCGCCCTGTGTCTGTTGATGGATGACTGCGTGTTGTGCTTCTACTTCGAAAATAGCATGTGTCCGATTGTCATGCCCGCCGTGCGCCTACCACCACCAGACAATGTGCTCCCGCCGGTGAAACGGGTAAACCTGCGGTTTACCTTCCGGTTCCCCCGGACCCCTTCCGCAAATGGGTTCTGGTCAATGGTGCCGTTGGTAGGGGTCGGTCTCAGACCGACCCCTACCAACGGTGCCGTGCCTTATGCACTCCCTTGACATGTCGCGCCGGAAGGGTAGAATAGAACCGATGTGCGACGCTCCAGCCAATTATTCCGAGGTGTACGATGAAAAGAGATGCCTACCTTGAAAGTCTCCTGGGCGAGCGCGAGAAGATCCTGCTGATCGCGCGCCAACATTGGCTCCTGCTGCTGCGCGAGGTGCTGATCGAATCGATTGCCATCCTGGCGCTCCTCGTGCTGGTTACCCTGATCTGGGTGCTGTGGCTCCCGAATCCCCTGATCGCCCTCGGCTACCTGTTGCTCATTTTCCCCATCCTGAGCCTGCTGCGGGACGTCACCGTCTGGACCAATCACAAGTACGTCGTCACCACGCACCGCGTCATCCAGATCTTCGGCGTGTTCAACAAGAACGTCACCGATTCTTCCCTGGAAAAGGTCAACGACGTCAAGATGGAACAGTCCGCGTTGGGTCGCCTGTTCAATTATGGCGACATCGAAATCCTCACCGCCAGCGAGTTCGGCATCAACCGCTTCACGCGCATCAGCAACCCCATCCACTTCAAGACGGCGATGTTGAACGCGAAGGAGCGCCTGGAAGGCGGCCGGGGCGAACCTGCCAAGCGCCTGCCCACAGACGTCCCCGCGTTGATCGCCGAACTGGACGCGCTGCGCCAGCGGGGCGTGCTGACCGACGTCGAGTTCGCCGAGAAGAAGGCCGAACTGCTGGCCCGATTATAGCAAAACAGGAGGTTTTGTATGAAACGGTCCCTAGGTGCGAAAACCATTGTTTATCCGACCCCCGTCTTTATCGTGGGGAGCTACGACGCGGCGGGCAAGCCGAACGCGATGACCGCCGCCTGGGCCGGCATCTGCTGCTCCCAGCCTCCGTGCGTGGCGGTCTCGCTGCGCGATTCGCGCTACTCCTACGAGAACATCATCGCTCGCCAGGCCTTCACCGTCAGCATCCCCTCCGAGGCCTACGCCAAGGAGGCCGACTACTTCGGCATCGTCTCTGGGCGCACCGTCGATAAGTTCGCTGCCAGCGGCCTCACCCCCGTCCCCAGCGACGTGGTCGACGCACCCTACGTCGGTGAGTTCCCCTTTGCGCTGGAGTGCCGCCTGCTCCAGACCGTCGAGATCGGCGTCCACATCCAGCTCATCGGCGAGATCCTCGACATCAAGGCCGACGAAGCGGTGCTCGACGAGAAAGGCGCGCTTGACATCGAGAAGGTGCGCCCGATCCTCTTCGC
>JAFGOJ010000522.1 GCA_016926575.1 Anaerolineae bacterium
AAACCATGCCAGGGATGGGGCCGCCAGCGGTAAAATGGACGGGGAAAAGACATTTCACACCTCGTTAAAGTGATGCTTTGGCCAAGCCCCCAGACGGATTTGGGACGCTTACCAGACGAATACGTATAGACAACTTTAGCCGTAAATGACAATATAGTCAAGGGTGATAAAGAAGGGACGATGAACGCTTATGCGTCAATCTTGACTTTCGGTTACACGTCGTATATGATGCCGTGCAAATGTATGCGATGAAAGAGTGGCCGATCCCACGCTATCCTTATGCGCAGGCTGAGCCGTATGCAGCGGGAGCGCTCTAGCGCTTTCAGCGGCCGGTAGGCCTGGTGCAAGATGGTCTCAATCCTCGCGAGGGCGAGGCGGTCCTATCCAGCAGCGCGAATTGAATGGGAGACAAATCGAATGAGCAAAAGACGTTCCCACAGACGCAAGCCCTTTTATCCCCGGAAGCGGTCATCTACCGGGTCCCGCGCACCCATCGGAGGCGCTCAATTGACCACCCCTGAGGGCGATCCGGTCGCTTTCACGAGTGCCCGTTACCGGCACGCTGCCCGAAAAGAGATCTGTGCGATCTTGCAACAAACCGACGAATTTAGCCAAGAGGACGCGCGAACGATTGCGGATAAACCCCGCCATTTCGACTGGTTCGAGACGCGCCCTGGTGCCCCTGCGCCGTTTGCGCCGATTGGCCGGCGTATATTGGCGCACCTGACAGTGACCTTGGACACGTTGGAGGTGGAGGCGTTTTCACGTCGCCGCCTCGACGACTGCCGGCGGCGGTTGGAGCAATTGTTGGGCGAGCGCATCCAGTTGATCGACATCGAGGTCAAAAATATGGAAAAAGCGCTGCGCGAAAAGCCCCAGGCTGAACCAGAAGCGCCGTTCATCCCTCCGCCAGAATTCGTCGCCGAGCTGGAGGAGAAAATGCTGCGCCAGTGGATCGACGAGTCGATTCCGGCGTTGAGTGGGTTGACACCTCGCGAGGCGGTCAAAACGCCCGAGGGCCGCCAGCAGGTCCTGGCGTTGCTCGACCACATCGCACAAATGCAGGAGCAGGGGCCCAAGAGACCGGGAACGTTTTCCCCGGATTACCGCAAAACAAAAAAGATGCTGGGGCTAGCGTAACGGGATGCATGGGTTCAGGCCATCATCGGGCTCAAGCGACGCGGCTGCCCCTGTGCCTCGCGGCGTTTAGGCATGTTTACGTCGCTCTGGCGCGCGCGATAGAGGAAGGCGAGTCCCTCCCCGTCCACCGCGCGTACTCATCGTAGGACAACCGTAGGCCATCCCACATCTTTTCATCAAATCCGCGTACGCCACCCATCCAGTGCTGCGACGCGATGTGTGCTATCCTCATGATCAAAGGCAAGTCGTAGCAATGTCAGGACCTTTGATAGGGAGGGAGCCATGTCGCGCCAGATCACGCACTGCGGATTATTCGTATTGGTCACAACCATCGTCGTTTTCGCCGCCCTGAGCATACCAGGATTATCCTCCGCCCCCCAGGTCGTCGACGTGGAGACGCCGCCGCCGGCCGCCCAGGTCCAGGTCGCCGGCGACTGGCAGGGGGAACGCCAACCCGTGACCCAGGTGACCTTTGACCGGGTGATGGACGCCGAAAGCCTGGCTGCCGCGCTGACGGTTTCGCCGATCGTGCCCCTGGACCTGCGTTGGGAGGGACGGGCGCTCTATTTGACGCCGCGCGAGCCCCTGGCCCCGGACACAGTCTACCGCTTTATGTTGGGCACGACGGCGCGCGACCTGGAAGGCACACCGCTGGACCAGGCCTATCAGTGGGGCTACCTGGCGGCCAATCCGGTGGCCGACCTGGTGCGCCCCCTCAGGAACGGCGAACGGGGCACGCCGCTGCGGGTCGCGTTCACGACGCCCATGGACCCCGGCAGCGTGGAAGCCTCCCTGCAGGTCGACCCACCACTGGCGGGCGAACTGGCATGGAACGGGGAACACACCGCCCTCACCCTCACGCCGGAGCAGCCTTTGCCCAGCGATACGATCTATACGGTCCGTTTCGACGGCGCGCTGCGCGACGCCGCCGGGAACGTGTTCCCGCCCGTGGCGCCGCTACAGTTCACCACGCCGCCGGCGGTCTTGTCCGCTGGCCCTCAGGGGGAAACCGTCCATCCCAGCGCGGCGCTCGAGATCCACTTTGACCGTGTCATGGACCTGCGGGCGACCGAGGGCGCTGTGCAGGTCACGCCCGAAGTGCCGGGACGCTTTGCCTGGCGCGACACGCGGCTCATTTTCGAGCCCGATCAGGGCTGGGCGCCGGCCGCCACCTACACCGCTACGGTGACGGCGGCGGCACGTGACCGGGACGGCCACCCGGTCCTGAGCGCGCCGTACACCTGGTCGTTCCGCGTCGCCGCGCGCGAGACGGCTCTGGACCTGGACGCGCCGGGCGCGTCAGCGTGCGACGCGGCCTCTAGCGTGGGGATGGACATCACTGTGCGCCCGTTGCTGCCGCGCCGCTTGACGGTCGGCGACCGCGTGCAGATTGTCGCCGTCGTCGGCAACCACAGCCCCTGCACGCGGCGCGTTCACCCCACCCTCAAGAGCGACCTGCTGGCGGTCGAGGGGCTCGTCACGCACACGTTGCTGCTGGCCCCTGAGGAACAGCGCTTGACGAGCTGGATGGCCACGGCGGACCACGCCGGCCGGGGTGAGGTGGTCGCCCAGGCCATCTCGGGCGTGGACGGCGACGTCGTGCGCGCCCCTGTGACCGTCCAGCCACCGGACGCGGCGCCGTATCTGGCAGCGCAGGGCACGACAGCGCTGGTCGAGCACGTGCAAATCCAACGTACCTACCTGGACGCCGAGAGCGGGCAGGCCGGCGACGTGATGCCGGCCGGTCAGATGGTGCAGGTGCGGCTGCAGATCGAACTATCCCAGGCCGCGACGGACCTGGTGGTCCAAGACCATCTGCCGGCGGGCCTGGAAGCGTTGCCGCCCGAGACGTTCGACGGGGACGCGCTACAGCCGCGCGATTATACCTACACGGTGGGGGACGGCGGGGTGCGCTTTGACGTACCCGCGTGGGACGCCGGGCGCCACACGCTGATCTACCTGGCGCTGGCGACGTACCGTGGCACCTACCACGTGCCGCCGGCCGAGGTCTATGTCACCCACGGCACCACGCACGACGCCGAGCTATGGGGACGCTCCCCTGCCGGCGTCTTGACCATCGACCTGATCGCCGGGGGCGGTCTGGCTAAAATGTTAGGCGGCGGGGGCGGCGGAGGTTTCGACGACTGGCTGGGTTCCTGCGTCGGCGGCACCGACAACCCTAACGACGAGCCTTACGACGCCGTGTTCTTTGAAGAATATGGCGTCAACCCCTTTGTCGACACTGACGAGGACAACCGCTCGACCTTTGCGGTGGACGTGGACACCGGCTCCTACACCGTCATGCGTTACTATGTGGACGATGGTCATCTGCCGCCGGACGCGTCGGTCCGCGTGGAAGAGTATGTCAACTATTTCGACCAGGGCTATGCGCCACCGGCCGAAGGGGAAGGCGCCTTTGCCATTCACCTGGAAGGAGCGCCCTCGTTCTATGGGGGCGAGCGGCATCACCTGGTGCGCGTGGGGTTGCAGGGCTACCTGCCCCCGGCCGAGTCCCGCCCGGACGTCGTGCTGACGTTCGTGATCGACGTCTCGGGGTCGATGAACCGGCAGAACCGGTTGGAACTGGTCAAAGACGCCCTGAATTTGTTAGTGGACGAGCTGAGGCCCACAGACCGGGTCGGGATCGCCGTATACGGCGCGCGCGGCTACCGGCTGTTGGCGCACACGTCCCTCTCTGAAGCGGACACCATCCGCACGGCCATCGCCCAACTACAACCCGAAGGCTCGACCAACGCTGCTGAGGGACTGTGGACCGGGTACCGGATGGCGGCGGAAGCGTTCGACCCTGAGGCCATCAACCGCGTCATCCTGTGCTCCGACGGGGTGGCCAACGTCGGCGACACCGGGCACGCATCGATCTGGCAGCAGGTCAGCGGCTATGCCGGGCAGGGTATTTATCTGACGACGGTGGGCTTTGGCATGGGCAATTACAACGACGTGCTGATGGAGCAACTGGCCGACCACGGCGACGGCTTTTACGCCTACGTTGACACCTTGACCGAGGCCAAGCGGCTCTTTGTGTACGAGTTGCCCTCGATGTTACAAGTCATCGCGCGCGACGCGCGGGTGCAGGTCGAATTCAACCCGGCGGTGGTCCGGAGCTACCGGCTGATCGGGTACGAAAACCGCGACGTGGCCGACGAGGCGTTTCGGGACGACGACCTGGACGCGGGCGAGATCGGCCTGGGCCACAGCGTCACCGCGCTGTACGAGATCAAGTTCTGGGAGGACGCCGCTATGGCCGACCCGGCGCTGGTGATCTACCTGCGCTACGAAAACCCGGACAGCGGTGAGACCGTCGAGCTCAACCGCGCTATCAGCGGCGCCGAGTTCGCCGGGACGTTCGAAGCGGCCTCGGCGCGCTTCCAACTGGCCGCACTCGTGGCCGAGTATGCCGAGGTGCTGCGCCACAGCTATTGGGCCAAGGGCTCCAGCCTGGCGGACGTCCTGGCGCAGGCGCGCCGCGTGGCCACGTTGCTGATCGATGATCCGGACGTGGTCGAGTTCTTGCATTTGGTCGAACGCGCGAGCACGCTGTCGGCGGAGGAGTAGGGTCTTTTTAACGTAGAGAAGGGGAGGAGCAGAGACGCAGAGGGAAAAACAAAACCTCTGCGTCTCCGCCTTCAAGCTCTAGCCCAGACCGTCCCACCGGGAGGCTGCGCACCGTCTGGACGGTCTTTGGCCCGGCAACATCTCTCCCCCATGGCCGCGAGACAGGGCATAGCCTCCCCGCAGGACGGTCTCGCGAGGAGCTGGCTTGTCAGAAGACTGTTGGTTTTCAGAGTCGGCATTCCAAGGTCTGGAAAGCACGCTCCCTAAAATCTTGCTCTACACTACCATTGTGCCATACTGTGTGGTAGATCAAGAGAGTAGGAATCACAATGGAAGAAAAAGAGATATCCCTTACACTCGAGGCTGAACCTGTTCCGCTGGCGACGGACGCGGATGGCGTCGGCGGGACGCGCGTAACGCTGGATACGGTCGTGACGGCCTTTGAGGATGGCGCTACCGCTGAGGAAATCGTCTACCAATACCCGTCCCTGGGTCTGGCCGATGTCTACTCGGTGATTGGCTATTACCTGCAACGACGCTCAGAGGTAGAGGCCTATCTGCGCCAGCGACAGCAAAGGGCAGACGAGGTACGCTGGCAAAACGAGGCCCGATTTGACCCGCGTGGCATACGCGAGCGCCTGCTGGCACGACGCGCCGACGCCGAGGCCGTAAACGATGCTGCGGCTGGCCGCTGACGAGAATTTCAATCCCCAACGACTGCAAGACACGGTCTCGCTGGGAGCTGGATTATCAAGAGAAGCCCGGTTTCTCCAAGAAACCGGGCTTCTGATATTCAGCTTGTCAGCTAACTTGTAGATCGGCGCTTTATGCTTCGCCGCAGCGTTCTAGCAGTTGTTCCCAGCGTCGATCGACTTCCGTCTGCATCTCGTCGATCATGTGCTCGTTTTCGGGCTTGAACAGGTGGCGGAACCGCCCTTGGAGTTTAAGCCACTCGACGACCGGCTTTTTTTCCTTGGGCTGGTAGGTCAGCCGCCATTCGCCGTGCTCTACCTCAAACAACGGCCACCAGCACGTGTCCACGGCCAGTTGCATGATCTCGATGCTCTGCTCGCTCGCGTGACGCCAGCCCCGGTTACACGACGCAAGCACGTTCATGAACGCCGGGCCGCCACAGTCGACCGCCTTGCGCGTCTTTTTCATCAGGTCGCGCCATTGGCTAGGGGACGCCTGGGCCACGTAAGGGATGTTGTG
>JAFGOJ010000523.1 GCA_016926575.1 Anaerolineae bacterium
AAGGGGTCTGGGTGCTGAACTGGGAGTTCCTCACCACCCAGCCGCGGGGCGGCCTGGGCGGTGAGGGCGGTATTTCGACTACCATCGTCACGACCATCTACCTGGTCGCGCTGACCATCGCCGTCGCCGCTCCGCTGGGCGTGGGCGCGGCGATCTACCTGGCCGAGTACGCCGGCGAGGCAAGTGGCAGGATTCTGCCCCGGCTGATCGGCGTGGCCCGCTTCGGGGTAGAGACGTTGGCTGGCGTGCCCTCGATCATCTTTGGTCTTTTTGGCTTTGCCCTCTTTGTGCTGGCGCTGCACTTTGGTTTTTCGCTCATCGCCGCCGGCCTCTCGGGCGCATGCCTCGTCTTGCCGGTCATCATCCGCGCCTCCGAGGAGGCGCTCTTTGCCGTGCCGCGCTCCTACCGCGAAGGCAGTCTGGCCCTGGGCGCGACCAAGTGGCAGACCATCTGGCAGGTCGTGCTGCCCGCTGCCGCCCCCGGCATCATCACCGGCATCGTCCTCAGCATCGGCCGCGTGATCAGCGAGACGGCGATCTTTTACGTCACGCTGGGCGGCAGCATCCGCATGCCAACCTCGCTGACCTCCCAGGGGCGCTCGATGGCCTTGCACCTCTACTACCTGGCCATGGAAACCCGCGCCTTTGAGAAGGCCATGACCACCGGGGCGATCCTCATCGTCACCATCGTTCTGATCAACCTGGTCATCAACCTGCTATCGCGCCGCATTACGGCGAGCATGAATGTAAGGAGTTAAGATGGACAACGGGCGAACCAAGTTTGAAGTGCGCGGTTTCTCCCTCTTCTACGGGAGCTTTTGTGCGCTGCGTGACGTCGACATCACCATTCCGGTCAACCGCATCACCGCCATCATCGGCCCTTCCGGCTGTGGCAAGAGTACCTTCCTGCGCACCTTCAACCGCATGAACGACCTCATCCCCTCTGTCAGTGTCAAGGGCGAAGTGGCCATGGACGGCCAGGACATTCTCTCGATGGACGTCGTCGAGCTGCGCCGCCGCGTGGGCATGGTCTTTCAAAAACCCAACCCCTTCCCCAAGTCGATCTTTGACAATGTCGCCTATGGCCCTCGCGCCAACGGCCTGCGCGACCGCGCCAAGCTTTCCCAAATCGTGGAGCAGAGCCTGCGCCGGGCCGCGCTGTGGGAGGAGGTGAAAGACGACCTGGGCAAGTCCGGCCTGGCCCTTTCCGGCGGGCAGCAGCAGCGGCTTTGCATCGCCCGTGCCCTGGCCGTGCAGCCCGAGGTCATCCTGATGGACGAGCCGGCCTCGGCCCTCGACCCGATCGCGACGCTCAAGATCGAAGAGCTGATCCAGACCCTGAAGGAGCTCTATACCATTGTCATCGTCACCCACAACATGCAGCAAGCGGCGCGGGCGTCCGACTATACCGCCTTCTTCATGATGGCCGAGGACCGCGCGGGGTACCTGGTTGAGTATGATAGCACAACCCGCATTTTTACCAACCCGCAGCACAAGCAGACAGAGGAGTATATTACGGGGAGGTTTGGGTAGGATGTATTCTGTATTTCTTGTTCCGTATTCCGTGTTTCGTATTGCGGCGCTGGGCGTGAGAGGGATTGAATGAAACGACGCGTATTGTTCCTCTGCACCGGCAACTCGGCACGCAGCCAGATGGCCGAGGGGCTGGTCAATCACTTTCTCGGTGACCGCTGGGAAGCCCACTCGGCAGGCACTCGGCCGGCCGGGGTTGTTCACCCCTTTGCCGTACAGGCCATGGCCGAAATCGGTATTGACATCTCTGGACAGCGATCGAAATCGACCGACGAGTTTCGCGACGTGCCGTTCGACGCCGTCTTTACCGTCTGCGACAACGCCGCGCAGAACTGTCCCGTCTGGCTGGGCCGCGGGCGCGTGCTGCACTTGGGCTTCCCCGACCCCGCCGCCGCGACCAGCAGCGAGGCCGAACGGTTGGCGGTCTTTCGCCAAGTGCGGGACGACATGCGCGCGGCGACATTCAACACGTTGACACAGGTGGAAAACGCACCAGGAAAGGGAGTATTCTATGCCACGGGAAACCTTTGATCGAGAGCTCAAGCGCCTCCAGGATGAGACGCTGGTTCTGGGCAGTATCGTGGAGAACGCGCTCACGCAGTCGGTCGCGGCGCTCAAGAAACGGGATTTTGCCGCCTCGCGGCGGCTGATCGAGCAAGACTGCCAGATCAACGAGCGGCGCTTTGCCATCGAAAGCGACGCCCTGATTCTCATTGCCACGCAGCAGCCCATTGCCAGCGACCTGCGCACCATCGCCGCCGTGCTCGAGATCACCACCGAGCTGGAGCGCATCGGCGATTACGCCAAGGGCATCGCCAAGATCAACCTGCTCATCGGCGACAGGCCGCTGGTCAAGCCGCTGATCGACCTGCCCGTCATGGCGGAGAAGGCGCGCGCGATGCTCCACCAGGCGCTGGACGCTTTCGTGCGCCGCGACGTCGACCTGGCCCGCGCGATCCCCGCCGAGGACGACGTCATCGACGGCCTCTACAACCAGGTCTATCGCGAGCTGTTGACCCACATCATGCAGGACCACACCCTGATCGAGCAGGCCAATTATCTGCTCTGGGCCGCCCACAACCTGGAGCGGGCTGGCGACCGGGTGATCAACATCTGCGAGCGCGTCGTCTTTACCGTGACGGGCGAGATGGAAGAGCTGGACGTCAAAGAAGGGACGTGCATCACCCCAGAAGCCATTTGACCGTTTAGGAGATGACCATGCTGGACAAGCTAGAAAAAATCAGAGGCGTCCTGGACGTCATTGAATACCTGGACCCCACGGGGCGCGAGATCGTCCACCGCGTCCCGCAGGAGGGCTCGGGCGAAATCGTCTTGGGCAGCCAATGCGTCGTTCGCGAAAACCAGGTGGCGATCTTTTTCCGCGATGGACGCGCGCTGGACATGCTCGGTCCGGGCCGCCACACGCTGACCACGCTGAACATCCCCCTGCTGATCAACTATCTCAAGATCCCCTTCGGCAGCAAGAGCCCCTTCCGCGCCGAGGTGGTCTTTGTCAACCTGAAGGACTATTTGGACATTGGCTGGGAGGCCCCGAAATCGATCCCCTTCCGCGATGCCGAGTTTGGCATGGTACGGCTGGGCACGCAGGGCAAGTTCGCCTTCCAGGTCGGGCGGCCGCAGCTTTTCGTCAACCAGATCGTGGGCACGCAAGGCCTGTTCAAGACCGAGGACATTGTCAGCTACCTGCAGACGATCCTGGTCAGCCGCCTCACCGACCTGGTGGGAGAACTCAAGGTCAGCCTGCTTGACCTACCGGCCCACTATGACGAGGTCGGCGCGGGGCTGCGCGCGCGCTCCTCGGACGACTTTGAGGCCATGGGCCTGCTGCTCAAAGGAGTCTATATCACCTCGATCAGCGTGCCGCCGGAGGTGGAGCGGGCCATCGACGAGCGGGCCGAGATGGGGGCGATCGGCGACATGCAGTCCTACCTCCAGTTCAAGGCCGCGCGGGCGCTGGGCGATGCCGCGCTGGCCGGCGGCGGCGAGGGCGGCTCGATGGCCGGCCTCGGCGTCAGCCTGGGGGCCGGGCTGGGCCTCGGCGCGACGATGGCCGGCGCGATCGGGCAAGCCATGCAACCCGCCGTCGGCGGGGGCCCGGCAGCGGCGGCCGGAGGCGGCCTGCTGGACGGTTTCTCCAGCCTCAAGCAGCTCGTCGCCCAGCAGCTCACCCTCTCCGCCGAAGAGAAAGAGGCCGCGACGCACGCCCTCGACCAACTGATGATCAACCTGACCTCGACCACGGCGACGATGGAAGAGATCAAGGCCGCGCGCGAGGCGCTGACCGGCCGCTTCCCCTGGCTGGCCGAGCCGGTCAAGACCCTGCTCAACACGCCCGCCGCGCTGCAGATACTGGGGCAGATTGCCGCCCGCTCGATCTAGCGTACGATGCCGACACCGCGTCTGAACTGGGTCTTGTTCATTCTCCTCCTGCTGGCTGCAGTGGGGGCATTCGTCGCGGCGCTGATATTTCCAGGGTTCCGCGCCGTGGCCTATGCCCCCCTGCGCGAGCTGCTCCTGCCGCCGCCGCGGCCGGTTGTCGTCCACATTCTCTACTCCACCGAAAAGGCCGAGTGGCTCGAAGCCGTCGTGCCCCTCTTCCAGGCTACGGACCCGCGCGTCGACGGCCGGCCGATTGAGCTGGTGATGGAAAAGATGGGCTCGCGCGAGATGTACCTGGCTGTGCTCGACGGGACCGCGCAACCTGACCTGATCAGCCCGGCCAGCTCGCTGCAGATCGCCATACTGCAGGACCTCTCCGCCAGCCGCTTTGGCGCGCCAGTGGTCAACAGCGCCGACCAGGCCGCGTGCCGCTCGGTGGTCGAGTCGCCCCTGGTGATCGTCGCCTGGCGCGAGCGCGCCCAGGTGCTGTGGGGCAACGATCCCAACGGCAATATGTGGCTGCGCGTCCACGACGCCCTGGTCAATCCGCAGGGGTGGGAGGCGTACGGCCACCCTGAGTGGGGCTATATCAAGTTCAGCCACACCAACCCGCTCAAGTCGAACAGCGGCTTTATGACCATCCTGCTGATGACCTACAACTATTTCCAGACAACCTCCGGCCTGACCTCGGCCGACATCCTCTCCGACGCCGATTATCAGCAGTGGTTTGTCGAGTTCGAGGGCACAATCTCGAATTTTGGCGACAGTACCGGGACGTACATGGAAGAGATCGTCGCCTACGGCCCCAGCCTCTACGACTTGGTCGCCGTTTACGAGGCTACGGCGATCGAGCATGCCGAGAACGCCGTCGGCCGCTACGGCGAGCTGCAGATCTATTACCCGCCGGCAACCCTGATGAGCGACCACCCCTTCTGCGTCCTCCAGGCCAACTGGGTGACGCCGGAGGAGGCCGAGGCCGCCCAGATGTTTGTCGATTTCCTGACCAGCGAAGAGGCCCAGCAAGTGGCGCTTTTGCAGCACGGCTTCCGGCCAGTCCACCCAGGGGTCCCGCTCGACCAACCCGGCAGCCCCTTCCAGTGGTACATCGGCAACGGCCTGCGCACCGACCTGCCACCGGAGGTTGAGCTGCCGCCGGGCGACGTGCTCAACACGCTGCTCGATTTCTGGATCCGCAACGTGC
>JAFGOJ010000524.1 GCA_016926575.1 Anaerolineae bacterium
CGTGTGCCGGGCACTTTAGACACCCAGCCTCATTCCCGCGCCAGCGGGAGTGTACTGTTAGCCCTCATACCCTTCGCGGGCTTCGAGGTTACACCCAGCCGCGCAGCTCGCACGCCTCGGCGACGCGGCGCACAGAGACGATATACGCGCCCATGCGATTGTGAACCTTGTACTCCTGAGCCGTCTCGTGAACGGCATGGAAAGCGGCGGTCATCTTCTTGTCCAGCCGTTCGTGAACTGTCTCGACATCCCAATAATAGTCGTAGGCGTTCTGTACCTGCTCGAAGTAGGAAACGGTCACGCCGCCGGCGTTACACAGGAAGTCGGGGATGACGTAGATGCCCTTCTTGTACAGAACCTCGTCCGCATCGGGCGTAGTCGGCCCGTTGGCCAGCTCGGCCACGATCTTGGCCTTGATGTTGGCGGCGTTGGCGGCTGTGATCTGGTTCTCCAGCGCGGAGGGGAAGAGCACGACCACATCCAGCTCCAGAAGGGCCTCGTTGGTGATATTTTCGGCACCGGGGAAGTCCTTGACTGCGCCGGTCTCGCTCTTGTGGGCGATGACGGCCTGGGCGTCCAGCCCGGCGGGGTTGTAGATGCCGCCGCGCGAGTCGGAGACGGCGACGACCTTCAAGCCCAGAATCTCGGCAGCGAGGACGTGGGCGAACTGGCCTGCGTTGCCGTAGCCCTGAATGGCCGCGGTCTTGCCCGCCAGCTCGATGCCCAACACCTTGCTCGCTTCGCGCACGCAGTAGATGCCACCGCGCGCGGTCGCGTCACCGCGGCCCTGCGACCCGCCCAAGGGGATCGGCTTGCCGGTGATGACGCCGGGCACGTTGTAGCCGCGCATGAAGGAGTACTCGTCCATCATCCAGGCCATAATCTGCGGCGTGGTGTAGACGTCGGGGGCGGGGACGTCGACCTCCTCGCCGATGATCTTGCCCACCTGGCGGATGTAGGCCCGGCTGAGCCGTTCCAGCTCCCCCTTAGACAATTCTTTGGGGTTGCAGACGATGCCGCCCTTGCCACCACCCAGTGGGATGTCGACCACGGAGGTCTTCCAGGTCATCCAGGCTGCCAGCGCCCGCACGGTGTCGATGGTCTCATCAGGGTGATAGCGGATGCCGCCCTTCGTCGGGCCGCGAGAGTCGTTGTACTGGACGCGAAAGCCATGGAAAATCCTGACGGAGCCGTCGTCCATCTTGACCGGCAAGGTGACGTGCAGCTCGCGCAAGGGCCAGCGCAGCAACTCGTGCGTCGCCGGATCCAGGCCCATAATCTTCGCGGCCTGGTCCAACTGCTGTTGCGCGATGGCAAAGGGGTTCAGTTCTTCTGACATACGTTTTCCTCCAATAGATTGAAATTTTTATGTGATTCGCTTCAAATCACACGGTCCCACTACGCATTGTATCACACCTGGTCAAGCCTTGCCAGTGACAAAAAACACGCCTCGGCCGTGATGGCCCTCAGCGCCTCACCCGTGCCGGGATTCCAAGGCTTCGGCCAACAGCGCACGCACCATCTGCGGGTCGGCGCGCCCGCGCGTGGCGCGCATGACCTGGCCCATCAGCCAATCCCGCACCGTCTGCTTGCCCGCCAGGTACTCCGCTGCCTGCGCCGGGTGCTCGGCCACGACCTGCTCGACGACCTGCCGCAACGACTCGACGTCGGACATCTGCGCCAGCCCGCGCGCCGCAACGATCTGGGCCGCGCTCTGGCCCGTTGCAACCATCTCCGCCAGCACCTCTCTGCCGGTAGCGAGTGTGATCGTGCCGCGTTCGACCCACGCGATCACGTCCGCCAGCGCCGCCGGGGCAACCGGCAGCGCGTCGACCGGCCGCCCGGCCTCTTTCGCCAGGCGAAACAGGATGCCCGTGACCCAGTTGGCGACGATCTTGGGGTCGGCCGGGGCGTGTGCGAGCACGCGCTCGTACGTGTCGGCAGCGGCCTTGTCGGCCACCAGCACGTCCGCATCGTAGGATGGCAGCCTGTAGGCCGCCATAAAGCGGGCGCGGCGGGCGGCGGGCAGTTCAGGCAATCGGCGCGCCAGCTGCACCACCCACTCCCGGCTCACCTCCAACGATGGCAGGTCCGGCTCCGGGAAGTAGCGGTAGTCGTGGGCGTGCTCCTTGCTGCGCTGGACGGTGGTGCGCCCCGTCCGTTCGTCCCAACCCATGGTCTGCTGGGCGACCGTGCCGCCGCGTTCCAGAACCTCGGTCTGCCAGGCGATCTCGTAGGCCACAGCGCGCGCAAGGGCGCGGAAAGAGTTGAGATTCTTGATCTCGTGACGCGGGTTCAGCGCGTCGGAGCCGCGCGGGCGCACGCTGACGCTGGCCTCGAAACGCATCACCCCCTTCTCCATATCGCCCGAGTTGATGCCCAAGTAAACGAAGATCAGGCGCAGGTGGGTGGCATAGGCAACCACCTCCTCCGCCGAGCGCAGGTCCGGCTGGCTGACGACCTCGATCAGCGGCACGCCGGCGCGGTTGAAGTCGACCAGGCTGGCCCCGTCGACGTGGGCCAGCTTGCCCGTGTCCTCCTCCAGATGCACGTCGCGGATGCCGATGCGTCGGCGACCCTGCCCGGTCTCGATCTCCAGGCCGCCGTCGACGGCCATCGGCAGGGCATACTGCGAAATTTGGTATCCCTTGGGCAGGTCAGGGTAGAAGTAGGACTTGCGCGCGAAGCGGTTGAACGGGGGAATCGTACAATTCAGCGCCAGGCCGGTCATCAGCGCCAGTTCCACCGCGCGCCGGTTGATGGTGGGCAGCGCGCCGGGCTGCGCCGTGCAGATGGGGCAGATGGAGATATTGGGGATCAGGTCACCCGTGTCTTCGAGGACCGGGCAGGCACAGAACATCTTGGCGGCGGTGTGGATTTGAGCGTGGACTTCCAAACCAATCACGGCTTCGTACTCTGTCATAGGGATAGTGTATCCAAGCGGGTGCCGTTGTCAAGATTCTGTCCACGCGCCCTTGTGGTTGATTATCGTTTGCCGTGAACGTCGGAGTGCGGTATACTCCGCTCTGCGAGTATGAACGAAGCGGTCAAGACCATCCAAGATGACGTGCGGATAGCCCTCGTCCACGACTGGTTGAACCAGATGGGGGGAGCAGAAGACGTGCTCGAAGCCCTGGTCGGTATGTTCCCCCGCGCCCCCATCTATACGTCGATCTATTGGCGCGCCGGAATGCCGCAGGCCTATCAAGGCTGGGACGTTCGCACCACGTGGATGGACCGGCTGCCTGCAATCTACCGGCACCACCCGTGGTACTTCCCGCTCTACCCCCTGGCATTCGGAAGGCGCGACCTCTCCGGCTACGACGTGGTGTTGAGCAACAAGTCGGGCTTCTGTCACGGCGTGCGGACCGGAGACGCGCTGCACATCTGCTACTGCCTGACACCCACCCGCTACGTGTGGGATTTCGATGCGTACGCGGCCCGCGAGGCGCTCCCGGCAGTGCTGAAGGCGCTTCTGCGCCCGCTGGTGGCGCGGCTGCGGCGGTGGGACTATGCCGCGGCGCAGCGCGTCGACCATTTCGTGGCCATCTCGCACGAGGTGCAGGCGCGCATCCACCGCTTCTACGGCCGCGAGTCGACCGTCATCTACCCGCCCGTCGACACGGACCGTTTCCATCCCGCCCCCGACCACGACGACTACTATTTCATCGTCTCCCGCCTGGTGCCCTACCGCCGCATCGACCTGGCGGTGCAGGCGTTCAACGAACTGAAGCTGCCCCTGGTCATCGCCGGAGACGGACGGGACCGTGAGGCGCTGGAGAAGATGGCCGGCCCGACGATCTCGTTCCTGGGACGCGTATCCGATGCCGAGCTGGGCCGCCTGCTGGCCCGCTGCCGGGCTTACGTCCTGCCGGGAGAGGAGGATTTCGGCATCGCGCCGCTCCAGGCGCAAGCGGCCGGGCGGCCGGTGATCGCCTATGGGGCCGGCGGAGCACTGGACACGGTCATCGAGGGGCAGACCGGCACGCTGTTTCGCGCGCGGACCGTCGACGCACTGGTCGCAGCGGTGCGCGCGTTCGATCCAGAGGCGGTGGATCCTCGGGCGTGCGTGCAGAGCGCCGCCCGGTTCGACCGGGACGTTTTTCATGAGACCTTAAGCGACTTCGTCCGGAGCCATCTGGGCGGATAGGCGGGGGCCGCCGCGTGGGCGGGCCACCACAAAGGGCAGAAAATGCCCACCCTCCCGCAGGTTCCAAACCTGCGGGAGGGTGAAGGCCGCCTGAGGCGTTGACCC
>JAFGOJ010000525.1 GCA_016926575.1 Anaerolineae bacterium
CCGCAGGTTCCAAACCTGCGAGAGGGTGGGCATTTTCTGCCCTTTGTGGTGGCCGGGCCGCTACGCGGCCTAAGGCCGTGGCGACTGTTCCGAAAACAACCGCCCTCGCCAGGCAGGCGAGAGTGGGGTGATAGCTACACCGGCATATTCCCGTGCTTCTTCGGCGGGGTGGTCTGGAACTGGTCCCGCAGCGCGCCCAGCGCCGCAATCAACTTCGGCCGCGTCTGCCGTGGCTCGATGATGTCGTCCAGGAAGCCCGCCTCCGCCGCCCGGTAGGGATTGGCGAAGGTCTCGCGGTACTCCTTCACCAACCGCGCGTGCGTCGCCGCCGGATCGTCCGCACTCTCGATCTCATCGTGGTAGAGAATGTTCGCCGCGCCGCTCGGCCCCATCACCGCAATCTCTGCCGAGGGCCACGCGTAGTTGATGTCGGTGCCCAGACCCTTGCTGCTCATCACCACGTAGGCTCCACCGTACGCCTTGCGCGTGATGATGGAAATCTTCGGCACGGTTGCCTCGATGTAGGCGTAGAGCGCCTTCGCCCCGTGACGAATGATGCCACCGTGCTCCTGCGCCACCCCGGGCAGAAAGCCGGGCGAGTCCACGAAGGTGACCAAAGGGATGTTGAAACAATCGCAGAAGCGCACGAAGCGACAAATCTTGTCCGACGAGTTGATGTCCATCACCCCGGCCATGACCATCGGCTGCTGCGCCACCATCCCCACCACGTGTCCGCCCAACCGCGCAAAGCCGACAATGGCGTTCTGCGCCCACCCCGCCTGCACCTCCATGAACGTCCCCAGATCGACCACGCGCTCAATCACCTCGCGCATATCGTAGGGCGTGGTGTCGTCCAGCGGGACGACGTCGTTCAACGCCGGGTCCATCCGCCACGGGTCGTCGGGTGGCTCCACGTGCGGCGGGTTCTCGACGTTGTTCGACGGCAGGTAGGAGAGCAGGCGGCGGCACAGCCCCAGCGCCTCGACCTCGCTGGACGCGTCGAAGTGCGCCACGCCGCTGAGCGTGTTGTGCGTCTTCGCGCCCCCCAGCGACTCCGAATCGATCTTCTCACCCGTCACCGCCCGGATCACGTTGGGGCCGGTGATGAACGAGAAACTCGTCCCCTCGACCATAATGATGAAATCCGTCAGCGCCGGGCTGTAGGCCGCGCCGCCCGCGCACGGCCCCAGCATCACCGAAATCTGCGGCACGACGCCCGAAGAGACGGCGTTGCGCCGGAAGACCTCACCGTAGCCGTGCAGGGCGCGCACGCCGTCCTGGATGCGCGCGCCGCCCGAGTCGATCAGCCCGATGATCGGCGTGCCGTTGCGCAACGCCAGGTCCATCACCCGGCAGATCTTCTGCGCGTGCATCTCGGCCAGCGTCCCGCCGTAGACGGTGAAATCCTGCGCGTACAGGTACACCGTCCGCCCGTCGATCTGGCCGTAGCCGGTGACCACCCCATCGCCGGGATAGCGCGAGGGGTTCGCATCCAGTTCGTCCTCTCGCAGCGTAACGAAAGGCTCCAACTCGTTGAACGTCCCCGCGTCCAACAGCGCCGTCACACGCTCGCGCGCGGTCAGCTTGCCCTTCGCGTGCTGCCGCTCGATGCGGTCGGCCCCGCCGCCTTCGAGCACCTTCTGCCGCCATTGCGCCAACTTCTCGAGCCTCGGATCGCTCATCTTTCGCTCCCCCAAAACCACTGAAACCCCGCTTCCAATTCGGCCAACGCCTGGTCCACCTGATCGAGCAGGTCGTCGATGCCCAACTGGCTCAGTTCCAGTCGCACCGGAATCTCCGTATCCAACGTCACCGACGTCTCCACCGTCACCGTCTGGCTCACTGGGATCACCAGCTGCAAATCGATCGGCACGGTCGTATCCACCGGCACTTCGAGCGTGTACGTCCCGAAGATCGGCACGTTGATCGGCACCTCCACCACCGTGGAAATGGGGATTTCGGTCCGGATCGGCACGGCAAAGTCCTGCCGGAAGGGCACCTCGGCATAGATGGGGAACGTCTGCTGCACAGGCACGCTCGTCTCAATGGTGAAGCCGGTCAGGTCACCCAGGCCGGCCCGCGCCTCCTGAACGGCCGCCAGGCCCGCCCTCTGGAAGCTGGTGAACCCGATCAAGGTGGTCACGCTCACCGCAATGGCTACCACACTCAGAACGATTGCTGCGACGAGAAGCACGGTTTTGACTATATCCTTCATCGCTTGCCTCCAAGCAGTAAGGGAATCTGCACCCCGCCACGCCCGGTCACCGGGTCGAGGCCCAACACGGCCTCGAGCATCGGCCGCTCCAACCCCTCGGCGATCAAGCGGCGCAGGTGGCGAAACTTGAGCAAGCGCCAGCCGGTCTCTCCGACCGCGCGCGCCAGCCGCGGGTCGCGCTGGAGCTTGTGCGCCACCAACTCCGCCCGCCCGCCGGGGAAAACCAGGCAGGGGATCGCGTCCGCTGCGACGGGCAGGCCAGCGAGCAAGGGCCGGCCCAACTCCGCCGTGGTCGAGAAGACAAACAGGTACACGTCCTGCCCCGCTTCCTGCCAGCGCACGTCCCACACCTCACCCTGGCGCACCTGGAACCCGAGCCGCTCCCCGAGCGCCGCCAGGTCCTCACGCAGCCGCCACACCTCCTCGCCCCGGCGCGGCGGCAGGTCCTCCTCGCGCAGTTGCCAGCCCGCCTCCTGCCGCACCCCGTAAGAATCGAGGCAGGCCACGACCAGATCTCTATCTGGGGTGAGCGGCCCGTTGAGGTGGCGGTAGACGTCGCCCAGCAGCACATCGCCGGCCCAGATGGGACGGGTGAAAAACGCCCGTTCGATCCATCGCTCGACCCGGTCGGCCAGAGGATCGACCGCCTCGTGCTCCAGATCGCGCAGCCAGCGCAGGTCGTGCTCCGCCGCGAGGCGCTCCAGCGGCAAGCGTTCCATCCCCTCCGCCACGACGTCGCTGTAGGCCGCCGACTGCGGGCAGCCCATCTGCGCCAGACCGGTGCACACCGCCGCGTGCAGTGTCGACCAGGGCGTGGGTTCGGCACGTTGTGTCAGACAGGCGCGTGCCAGGCCCGCCGCACGCTGGGGCCAATCGACGGCGCGGGCCACGGCGGGCCGCCCCACCCAGTGCCACACCAACTGGCGGCCCGCCCGCGGCGTGCTGCCCCAGCCGCGCAGGGCGTACCCGGCGCAGGCAGCCGCCTGGCACACCGATTCCATCAGCGCGTCCTCCGGTTCGTCGAAGAAGGTCACCAGGTGGCCGTCGGGGGCCAGCAGCGGGCCGACGGCGGCCAGCGCGGCCTGCATTGCCTCGCGGTGCCATTCCCAATCGAAGCGGCGGCGCGCCAGGAAGGGGCGCATCACGTGGGCGGCGGGCGAGTCCCACAGCCAGCACGCCCACAGGGCACACAGCGCCCAGAATACCCCATCGGGGCGGGGCGGATCGACCAGAATGAGCGCGGCGGACTGTGGGGACAGTCGCTCGCTCACCTCGCGCGCGGCGGAGGGGAGCAGGGCAATCCCCGGCGACTCGTCGGCCAGCAGGTCGGAAAGTTCCACCACGCGCCGCACCTCGTCGGGCGACCCACCCGGGCGATCCATCAGCAGGGCGACCTCCGCCTCCAGTTGCAACCAGACATTTCGCTCCAGAAAACGCAGTGGCGGGCGCAGCACGCGCGGCCGCTCGCGCGCGGCGTCGGCGGCGTCCAGGCTGCTGCCGCGGTCGAAGGCCTGGAGCAACGCACCGTGGAGCGCAGCACGCACCGAATCGTGCAGCGCCAGCCCCTCCACGCGCATCGTCACGTCGACCAACGCGGCCAAATTGCGTGGGGTGTACAGAGCCACCAGCTCCTCGGCTCGTTCGCGGGCCGGGTGGTCGGGCGGCGCGGCGCGCCCGAGGACGTAGTGGTAGGGCAATCCTTTGGCGGGAAAGCGACGCGCGGCGGCGATGTCGGCCTCGTCTGTGGGCCCTTCCACGTCGCCGCAGTGTAGGCAGTGGACGGCCTTGGCGAACGGGTAATGCGCCTCGCCGTCCCAGGCGAACCAGCGTGCGACGCCGTCCGCACCACAGCCCACGCAGCGCGTGCGGTAGACGTCGGCCATGTGGCGGCGCAGCGGCCGGTCGCCTTTGGGAGCGTCTCCCAAGCGGGTGAGAGCGGCGTTGAGTTGTGCCAGGTCCGGCGGTGGGTCGAGCTCCAGTCGCGCGATCAGCAAATTGATCGGGTTGACGCTGGCTCCTATTGCCCGGCGGCCCGCCTGGGCCGCCTGCTTTACCAGGGCCGGTCCCTGACAGAACAGGTCGATCACGACGTCGCCCGGGGCAGTCAAGTGCTCGATGAAACCCCGCGCAGCGTCGGGCAGTTCCGGCGAGCGGTAGCGGGCCAACGGATCTGCGGGCAACGTCGGCACGGCAGGAGTGAACCAGACCGATTGCTCCAAAGAAGTCCTCCAGGGATGAGTATACCACCGCCAGCGCCCATCGCCAAGTAGGGGTTAGGGTAACTGCTCAGCTACGCTTCGCAGTTACCTCACTTCGCCGCGAAAGAGGGGGAGTGGGGGTTTTGCGGGCGGCTTCGCCGCCCGC
>JAFGOJ010000526.1 GCA_016926575.1 Anaerolineae bacterium
GGCCGTAGGCTTATTTTCTAAGCAGCGCACGGATGGATGCCCGCTTTCGCGGGCATGACGATCGGGTGCGTGCTATTTTCGGAACAGGTTCAATCAAATAGGAGGAACCATTCGATATGAGTGACCGCATCGAATTTACGCGTAATTACAACGACCTGAGCACGGAGCGCGGATTCCAGTTCGAGTTTATCTGTGACCGCTGCGGCAACGGCTACCGCACCCCCTTCAAGCCGTCGACCACGGGCATCGTCTCGAACGTGCTGGGCACTGCCAGCGGCCTGTTGGGTGGCGTCTTAGGCCAGGCCGCGAGTGTAAGTGACCGCATCCACTCGGCGACCTGGGAACGCGCGCATGACCAGGCGTTTCTCGAAGGCGCGGCCGAGCTGCGCGACGAGTTCGTCCAGTGCCCGCGCTGCTCCAGTTGGGTCTGCCGCGAGCGCTGCTGGAACACCCAGCGCGGACTGTGCAAGGACTGCGCGCCGGACCTGGGGGTCGAAATGGCCGCTGCCCAATCGGAGCGCACGGTGGAGGAGATCCACGCCCACGCGCAGATGGCCGAGGAAGACCGTGAGATGCTGAAAGAGGAGTCGTGGCGCGAGGGCGTGCGCGCGACGTGCCCGGCTTGCGGGGTAGCGCTGGCCAAGAAGGTCAAGTTCTGTCCCGAGTGTGGGGCGAAGATCAGCGGCGCGGCGCATTGTACCGAGTGCGGCGCGAAGCTCACCCCGGGGGCCAAGTTCTGCCCCGAATGCGGCAAAAAGGTATAGATGACTACACCCTCGCTCGTCACGTCTCTACCTGGACCGCAAGCCGCGGCCATCGTCGAGCGCAACCGCCTGTCGGTGACGCCCTCCCTGCCCCACGCCTACCCCCTCGCCGTCAAACGGGCGCAGGGGACGATGGTCGAGGACCTCGATGGCAACCGCTTCCTCGACTGCGCCGCCGGCATCGCCGTCTGCTCCACCGGACACTGCCACCCACGCGTCGTCCAGGCGATCCACGACCAGGCAACACGGCTGATCCACATCTGCGGGGCCGACTTCTACGACCCGATGTACATCGCTCTGGCCGAGCGCCTCAGCAACCTGGCCCCCGGCCAATCGCCCAAGCGCACGTTCCTGGGCAACTCCGGCGCGGAGGCGGTCGAGGCGGCGTTCAAGCTGGCTCGATACCACACCGGCCGCCCTGGCGTGGTGACGTTCTTCGGCGCGTTCCACGGCCGCACGATGGGCGCGGTCTCGCTGACGGCGAGCAAATCGCTCTACCACGAAGGCTTCGGCCCCATGGTGCCCGGCGTCGCGCACGTCCCCTACGCCTACTGCTACCGCTGCCACTATAACCTCACCTATCCCGCCTGCAACCTGGCCTGCGTCGACGCGATCGAGGACACCTGGTTCTCTCGCTCGCTTCCGCCGGAGCAGGTGGCGGCGATTTTCGTCGAGCCGGTGCAGGGCGAAGGTGGCTACATCGTCCCACCCGACGGCTGGCTGAAGAAGCTTCGCGCGCTGTGCGACAAGTACGACATCCTCCTCGTCGCCGATGAGGTTCAGTCCGGGATGGGGCGCACGGGGAAGATGTTCGCCGTCGAGCACTGGGGCGTCGAGCCGGACATCATCTGCCTGGCCAAAGCGCTGGCGTCGGGCATGCCGATTTCGGCCATGATTGCCCGCGAGGGGGTGATGGACTGGCCGCCGGGAGCCCACGGCAGCACCTTTGGCGGGAATCCGGTCTGCTGCGCCGCCGCTCAGGCCACGCTGGATGTGGTCGTGGAAGAGAATCTTCTGGAGAAAGCGACGCGCCTGGGCGAGACGCTGCGCGCGAACCTGAACGACCTGGCTGCCGAGAGCCGCCTCATCGGCGACGTGCGCGGGCTGGGGTTGATGGTCGGCGTCGAGCTGGTCAAGGACAAGCACACCAAGGCCCGCGCCAAGGAGGAAGCCGAGCAGGTCGTGCAGGCCTGTTTCCGGCGCGGCCTGCTGCTTCTGACCTGTGGGCCGAACAGCGTCCGCTTCGCGCCGCCGCTCACCATCACCGCCGCCGAGATCGACACCGCCCTGAGCATCTTCGCCGACGCCCTGGCCGAAGTCGAGTCGATGTCCCTATGAGCGCCTCGATCCGCTACGACGAACTGACTTGGCCCGAGATGCGCCAGGCGATTGCGCGCCAGCCGGCGGTGCTTCTGCCCTTCGGCACGGTGGAGGACCACGGCCCGCACCTGCCCATCAACACCGACAACGTGATCGTCGAATCGATTTGCCTGGAGGCGGCCCGCCGCGCGCCCGACGATATGTTGGTGATGCCGCTCGTCCCTTATGGGCTGGACGAGCATCACATGGACTTCCCCGGCGCGGTGTCGGTCGATATGCAGACGCTGATCGACCTCGTCGCCGACGTGGCGCTCAGCGCGACGCGCCACGGCTTCACCCACGTCCTGATCGTCAACGGGCACGGCTCCAACGCGCCCATCGCCGACCTGGCGGCGCGCCGCGTGGTGCTGGAGAGCGGCGCGATCTGCGGCGCGATGAGCCCCAACGCCGCCATCGACCCTACGCTGGCCGAACCGACGTTTTCCGCGCTGCGCCGTTCTGCGCCCGGCGGCGTGGCCCACGCCGGGGAGTACGAGACGGCGATGATGCTCCACCTGCGGCCTGACTTGGTGCAGATGGACAAGGCGGTGCGGGAGGAAGGGCAGTTGACGCTGCCGTACTTCAACTGGGATCACGCCGCGCCCAGCGTCCTCTCGTGGCAGGATTGGTGGTCGCGCATGAGCGAGAGCGGCGTCTGTGGCGACCCCACGGTCGCCACGGCCGAGTTCGGCCGGGCGCTGTTCGAGACGACAGTCGAGAATATGGTGCGTTTCGTGCGCGTGTTTCGCACCATCCCGCTGCGTCCGCGGCGCGATTTGCACACTTAGTAGGGGTCGGTCTTAAACCGACCCCTACCACCGGCAACGGTGACCCCGCTGTTCCGCCCGGTCTCCTGACGGGGCGGAACAAGAGGAGACCGGGCGGAACAAGAGGAGCCGCCTGAGGCGTTGACCCAGGCCCATTTGCGGAAGGGGTCCGGGGGAACGGGAAACCTTCGGTTTCCTTACGGTTCCCCCGGCGGGGTGCAGGGGCGGAGCCCCTGCA
>JAFGOJ010000527.1 GCA_016926575.1 Anaerolineae bacterium
CAGCCCGGCGAGCGCCTGCGCCTGGCGGGGGCCTGGGCGACGCATTCCAAATACGGCCCGCAGTTCAAGGCCGAACAGTGCGAGCAGATTCTGCCTGCCACCGCCGAAGGCATCCGCCGCTACCTGGGCTCCGGCCTTATCCGCGGCGTCGGGCCGGTCACCGCGGAGCGCATCGTCGACCATTTCGGCGGCGATGCCCTGGACGTGATCGACGGCAGCCCCGAGCGCCTGCTCGACGTGCCGGGCATCGGCCCCAAGCGCGTCGCGGCCCTCACACGGGCCTGGGAGGAGCAGAAGCAGATTCGCCAGGTGATGCTCTTCCTCCAGAGCCACGGCGTCGCCACCGGGTTGGCCGTCAAAATCTACAAGGCCTACGGCAACGACGCGCTGCAGGTGGTGCAGGAGGACCCCTACCGCCTGGCGCGCGACATCTGGGGCGTGGGATTCAAGACCGCCGACAAGATCGCGCGCAACCTGGGCCTGCCCGCCGACGCGCCCTCGCGCATCCAGGCTGGCGTTGCCTACACGCTGGGCCAACTGGCCGACGAGGGCCACGTCTACGCCCCCCAGAACGACCTGGTGGCCGAGTCCGCCCGTCTCTTGGAGGTCGACCCGCTGCTGGTGCCGCCGGCCATCGACGTGCTCGACACCGAAGACGTGGTGCGGCGGGAGCAGTTGACCTACCCCGTCGCCGGCGAGGTAGCAACCGTGCGCCCCGCCGCCGTCCGAGAAGAGGACGCAGTCTACCTGGCCCCCTTTTACATCGGCGAAGTGGGAGCAGCCCGGCGTTTGCAGGAGATGATGGAGAACCCGGCCACGCGCCTGGGCCGCTTCCGCAGCATCGATTGGGACGCGCTGCTGGCTCAGGTCACCCGCCAGAGCGACGTTTGCCTCTCCCCCCAACAGCGGTCGGCGGTTCAGGCGGCCCTCACTCACAAGGTGACCGTTCTCACCGGCGGCCCCGGCACCGGCAAAACCGTCACCGTGCGCACGGTCATCGCGGCGCTGGAGGCGCTGGGCGGGCGCTACGCCCTGTGTGCGCCCACCGGTCGCGCTGCCAAGCGCCTCTCCGAAGCCACCGGACGGCCCGCGCAGACGGTGCACCGCCTGTTGGGGTACGCGCCGGTGGAGGGCTTCCGCCGCAATGCCGACAATCCCCTGCCGGTCGACTTGCTGATCGTGGACGAGGCGTCGATGCTCGACCTGTTGCTGACCCACCACCTGCTCAAGGCGGTCGATCCGGCCGCGCACCTGCTGCTGGTGGGGGACGTGGACCAGTTGCCGTCGGTGGGGGCCGGGGACGTGCTGCGGGACGTGATCGCCTCCGACCGCGCCCGCGTGGTTCGCTTGACCGAGATCTTCCGCCAGGCCGCGCAGAGCGGCATCGTGGTCAACGCGCACCGCATCAACCACGGCCAGCTTCCCGCCTTGAACGAGTTCGACGACTTCTATTTCTTCTCGCAGGAGGAGCCGCAGGCGGCGGCCGGCCTGCTGGTGGACGTCGTTGCCCGGCGCATCCCGCACAAATTCGGCCTGGACCCGGTCGATGACGTGCAGGTGCTCGCGCCGATGTACCGCGGGGCGTGCGGCGTGGCGAATTTGAACGTGGCGCTGCAAGAGGCGCTCAATCCCGCCCGCCCGAACCGCCCCGAGCGGAGCTTGCGCGGCCGCATCTTCCGCGTTGGCGACAAAGTGATGCAGGTGCGCAACAACTACGCGCCCGATAAAGAGGTCTACAACGGGGACATTGGCCGCGTCACCCACATCGATGGGGTAGAGCAGACGCTGACCGTGCGCATCGACGAGCGGGCCGTGCGCTACGACTGGGCCGAGGTCGATGAGCTGGTGCACGCCTTCGCCGTCTCCGTCCACAAGAGCCAGGGCAGCGAGTATCCGGTGGTGGTCGTGCCGGTGCTGATGCAGCACTACATGATGCTTCAGCGCAACTTGCTCTACACGGCCATCACGCGGGCGCGCAAGATGGTGGTGTTGGTGGGGGCGCGGCGGGCCATCAGAAAGGCCGTGGGGAACGACAAGGTCGGCGAGCGCCACTCCGGGCTGGGACTGCGCCTGTCGACGTCGGCGTAGGGAATCCGTCGATCTTGCGTCGGTCTTCCGCCTGATAGCCGCTTGCGAACCGTGTGCCGGTCGTCCAGCCGGATGGAGCCTTCTGGTGTATTCTATCTACACCGGTGAGAACCGGGCCCCAGGCTTCGGCCGACGCCTGGCTCGGGTGCAGAACGATGGAGGCACAGCCTGGACGGCAGGGAAACCATCGGGCGGTCGTTCTGAAATCCACACCCGAGCCCCTACAACCAGCTTCACCAGGAGGTTGGCATATAGACCAAAAGAAAGCGCGACCCGCCGGCGGGTCGCGCGTCTTTTTGTGGGCTGAGGGCGATGTGAGAAGCAGCCGCCACGGTTACAAGTGGGCGGTGTGGCTCAAGGCGTTCAGTGCACGGCGGCAGCAGTGGGCGGTTGGCTGCCGTCGGGCGTGTGGCCCTCGGCCTCTGGCAGGCTGCGCTGGCGGCGCAGGCGTTGGTAGAGCGTGCGGAGCTGGGAGGGGTTCAGCTTCTTCCCGCTCTCGAAATAGTGCACGGCGGCGTGCCCCATGGCCCAGGTGCCGATGCCGTTGACGAACCCCGCGATCACCCAGCCCGGCCCGGGGATGAGTTTGACCAGCTCGCCGGCCAGGAAACGTAGCAGCACGCCGCCGGCGATGGTGCTTAGCAACTCCTTGGCGTGGCGCACGGAGAGCGACTCTCCATACATGGCGGCGATGCGCAGCACCATACGTGCCTGTCCGGCCAACAGCAGCGGAATATCCAGCCCGGGGATGGGCTCGGCGGCGATGATGCCGTTGAGGATGGCGGCGCTGCGGATGAGGCGGTTGACCATCTGCTTGCGGTAGAGCGGCATGCCGCGCCCCAACGCCACCACCATCCATGGGTGCGCGTTGACCACAGCGGGGATGAGTGCGTCGGCTATTCCCGCGCCGGTCTTGGCCGAGACCGGGATCGGACGCACGCCGAGCTTTCGTTCGATGTCGTCCAACACCACATTGACGTCACGCTTGACCAGGTCGACCTTGTTGATCGCCACGACGGTCGGCTTTCCCTCGCGCCGCAGCGATTGGAAGACCTCGTAATCGGACTGGCGCAATCCGGCCATGGCATCGAGCAGGAGCACGACCACGTCGGCCTTGGCTGCGGCCTGGTGCGCGATCTCGGCGCGGTCCACCCCACCGACCTCGCCGAAGCCAGGCGTGTCCACCAGCATCAGCGGGCCGATTTGTTCTTCGATCACCCCGCGTGTCGTGCCGGGCACGGCGGTGACGGCGGCGACCTTGCGGCCCTGGATGAGGTTGAAGAGCGTCGATTTGCCGGCGTTGACCGGGCCGACGATCGTCAGGCGGGCAGCGGCCTCGCGCTGCACGGCCATAGACATTTTATCCCATTCGAGGACCTCCAACAGTCCCCGCAGATCGGTGAGCCGGGAAGGAAGGTTGATGGCCATTGAGCAATCTCCTCGTTGGTTTGTAACTGCTTAGCTACGCTTCGCAGTTACCTCACTTCGCCGCGAAAGAGAGGGAGTGGGGGTTTTGCGGGCGGCGAAGC
>JAFGOJ010000528.1 GCA_016926575.1 Anaerolineae bacterium
CCCACTTGACGCGCGTGCCCCTTTCGTTTATCATAGATAGGGAAGGCGGTTCCGGCATTCCTCGGGCCGCCTGTTTTGATGGGCATCATTCACTCAGGAGGTGCGATATGCCGGCGATGATCGTTGTGGGTGCGCAGTGGGGTGACGAGGGAAAGGGCCGGGTGGTAGATAACGTCGGTCCGCGGGCCGACCTGGTGGCCCGCTACAACGGCGGCGACAACGCCGGGCACACGGTGGTGGCCGAAGGACACAAGCTCCAGCTTCACCTGGTGCCGTCGGGCATCCTGCACGTGCAGGCCGCGTGCCTGATCGGCGCCGGGGTTGTGGTCAACCCGGCCCAGTTGATCGCGGAGTTGGACGAGCTGGCGGCGCTGGGCGTCGACGTGGGGCCGGGGCGGGTCAAGCTGGCCGCTGCGGCGCACCTCATCCTGCCCACGCACCGCGCGCTAGACGGCGTGAAGGAGTCCGCACGCGGTGGGAGCGCCCTGGGTACCACGCGCCGGGGCATCGGCCCGACCTACGCCGACAAGGCCGCCCGCTCAGGCCTGCGCGCCGGACAGATGCGCGACCCGGAGGTCTTCGCCGAGCGGGTTGCAGCAACGGTGGAAGCGCACAACCGGCTGCTGGAGGAGTCCGGCGGGGAGCCGCTGCCGGTCAAGCAGGTGGCGGCCGAATACTGCGCCTACGCCCAACGGCTGGCCCCGCATCTGGTGGACGGCTCCGCGATGGTGGGCGAGGCGTTGGACGCGGGCAAGATGGTGCTGTGTGAGGGCGCGCAGGGGCTGATGCTCGACATTGACCACGGCACCTACCCTTACGTGACCAGTTCGGCCACCATCGCCGGCGGCGCGCTGACGGGGCTGGGCTTCGGCCCGCACTACGTCGAAAGCGTGATCGGCGTGGGCAAGGCCTACACCACCCGCGTGGGCGCGGGGCCCTTCCCCACCGAGCTGCTGGACGACGTGGGCGCGCGTATGCGCGAGGTGGGCCACGAGTACGGCACCACCACCGGCCGCCCACGCCGCTGCGGCTGGCTCGACCTGCCGATCCTGCGCTACGCGGTGCGCGTCAACGGGCTGACCGAGCTGGCGCTGACCAAGCTGGACGTCCTCTCGGGCATCGACCCGTTGCAGGTGGCCGTCGCCTACGAGCGTGGGGGCGAGCGGATCGACCACTTCCCGGCCGAGTTCGGGGTGGACGAGCTGGCGGCGTGGCAGCCGGTCTACGAGGCGCTGGACGGCTGGCAGGAAGACATTCAGGGCGCGCGGCGGCGGGAGGAGTTGCCGGCGGCGGCGCGGGCCTACGTCACGCGAATCGAGGCGGCGCTGGGCATCCCCATCACGTTGATCGGCGTGGGGCCGGAGCGCGAGCAGGTGATCATCGAATCGCCGTAGGTGGCGCTCCCAGCACCCGTTTGACGCGCTTCTCGAAGGCGGGGCGCGGCAGCATCACCCGCCGCCCACAGGTCAGACAGCGCAAGCCGATGTCGGCGCCGATGCGGGTCACTTCCCACGTCTTGCCGCCGCATGGGTGGGTCTTGCGCATCTCGACGACGTCGGCGACGTGAACGTCCAGCACGCTCAGCCTCCCCAACGCACCCATCCGCCGGCCACCGCCAGCCCGATCCCCAGGCAGACCAGGGCAATTCCGGCAACCCAGTGGTTGGGGCTGCTCTGGTCTTCCAAGCGGGGGACATGCAACGCGTCCGGCTGGATCAACTCGTAACGGGGAGCCATCAGCCAGCCCAGTACCACGCCCGCCACGAGCCCGCCGATGTGGGCCCAGTTGTCGATGCCAGGGCTGATGAAGCCGTAGATCAGGTTGTACCCGGCGACCATCAGGATGTTCATCAGGCGGGACTGTCCGGCGACAAACTTAGCGCGGTAGCGGTACAGGTAGGCGCCCATCGCGCCGATGAGGCCGAAGATCGCCCCCGAAGCGCCCACGGAATCGTAGGGACTGAGGAGGAAGCTGAAGCTGCTTCCTGCCAGGCCGCTCAGCAGGTAGATGATGAGGAAACGGACCTGGCCGTAGGGTCGTTCGACTTGCGGGCCGAAGAGCCACAGCGCGTAGCTGTTGAAGCCGATGTGCAACACGCCCAGGTGCAGGAACATCGACGTCCCCAACCGCCAGATTTCTCCGTCGACGATGGCCTGATTGATCTTCGCGCCCAGCGAGAGAACGAAATTCGGCCCTAGCAGGAAAGAGACCGCGTACATCAACAAGTTGGCCCCCAGGAGAGCATAGGTCCAGAACGGCTTCGACTGCGGCACGCGCAGTTGAAGCTGACGCGGGGGCGGAGGGGGATAGGCGTTGAATGGGTCGTAGCCGGTGCTCATAGTTCGACCTTTCTGGGGTGAACGCGGCAGTGTTCGGCCTGGATGATGGCGATGACCTGCCCCACGGCGTGGTCGAGTTGGTTGTGGTGATTGAAAACGATATAGTCGAAGATGGACAGATAGCCCAGTTCTTCCTGGAGTTTGTCGGTGCGGATGGCCACCTGTTCCGGGGAGTCGGATGCGCGGTGTTCCATGCGCCGCTTCAGGTCTTCGGCAGAGGCGGCGAGGAAGACCAACACCGCGTCGGGAGCGATGCGGCGGACAGTCGCTGCGCCCTGCACGTCGACGCGCATGATGACGTCCTTGCCGGAGGCCATAGCCTCACGCACCTGTTGCTTGGGGACGCCTTTGTGCTGATCGTAGACGAGCGCGTGCTCCAGCAGCTCGCCCTCGCGCTCCATTTGGAGGAATTCGGCGGCGGAGATGAAGAAATAGTCGACGCCGTGGGTTTCGTTATGGCGCGGGGCGCGGTCGGTGGCGGTGATGACAAAGTGCAGCGGTGGGCCGACTTTCCTCAGTTCTTTGACCAGGGCGTCTTTACCCACCCCGGCCGGGCCGGAGACGACGATCAACAACGGGTGAGTTGGGTGTTCGAAGGACGTTTGGTTTGTCACTGCGTGCTCCTTATGGGTTCTGCTACTTCGAAAATAGCCCAAGGTTTTGTAGGGCGGGTTTCAAACCCGCCGCCCTCGGTTAACAATGCCTTGCAGGGGCTCCGCCC
>JAFGOJ010000529.1 GCA_016926575.1 Anaerolineae bacterium
AATGTCACTTTAGCGCAAATATGCGAGCGAAGGCATCCTGAGCTTGTCGAAGGAGCCTTCGCGAGCATCCTTCGACAAGCTCAGGATGCTCGCTCAGCTATCGCTGGCGAAATGTGACATTGTCAAATTACTCGGCCGATATGATGTAGAAGTAGTGAGGCTGCCCCCCCTCGAGCACTTCGAATTCGAGATCGGGATAGTCGTCCTGGAGTTGCTCCACAAATTCTTCCGCCGCGTCGGACGACACATCAGAACCATAATAAAGCGTCACGATTTCCAACGCAGCGGGGTCCATCCGTTCCAACAGCGTGCGCGTCACTTCAGCGGCAGAGTCGCCCGCCGTAACGAGGTCGTCGTCCAATAGCCCGATCACCTGGCCGGAATGCACCTGCACGCCGTTCAGCACGACGTCGCGCGTCGCCACGGTGACCTCGCCGGTCCGCACGTCCTGCATCGCCCGGACCATCACCTGCGCATTCGTCTCCAGATCGACCTGTTGGCTGAAGGCCAGCAGTGCCGCAATGCCCTGCGGCGTGGTGCGCGTGGGCACGACGACCACTTGCTTCTTGCAGATGTCCCGCGCCTGGTTGGCGGCCATGATGATGTTCTTGTTATTCGGCAGGACGATGACCCGCTCGTTCGGCACGCTTTCGATGGCGTGCAGAATTTCCTGAGTGCTGGGGTTCATCGTCTGGCCGCCGGGGATGACCACAGCCGCGCCCAGGCTCTCGAACACGCGCGCCAGCCCATCTCCGGGGGCCACCACAACAGACGCGATCTCGTTGACGTCCAGCGGCTTGGGGACGATGGGCGGCCCCTGGCGGGCCACAGAGAACTCCTGGGATTGGGCCTGCATATCCTCGACGACCACATCGCGCAGCGAGCCCAGACTTGCACCGTAACTGATCGGCACGCCCGGGTCGGGAACGTGGACGTGTACCTTGATCGTGCTCTCGTCGCCCACGACCAGGGCGCAATCGCCCAACCCGTCGATGTGCTCTCGAATGGCCAGCACGTCCATATCCTTGCCAATGATGATAAACTGGACGTCATACCCATACTCGTCTTCACCATGGACGTGAACCGCGCCGGCGAGCTCGACCGCGCGCGAGGTGTATACTTCATTCCACACGCCCTCGCCCTTCAGGCAGCGCAACATCCCCTGCAGGATAATGAACAAGCCCTGCCCACCCGCGTCGACGACACCGGCTTCCGCCAGCACCGCCAGCATGTGCGGCGTGCGCGCGACGGCGTCCTCGGCGCGCGAAACGGCTCGTTCCAGGACGTAGAGCAACGCTTCGGACTGGCCTGCGGCGAGCTCGGCCTCTTCGGCGGCCTCGCGGATCACGGTCAGAATCGTGCCTTCGACCGGCCGGATCACGCCGCGGTAGGCCGTATCGACCCCTTCTCGCAGCGCGTGGGCCAGATCCGGCCCGCGCACGACGCTCTTCCCCTCCATGCCGTGGGCCAGTCCGCGCCAAATCTGGGAGAGGATCACGCCGGAATTCCCTCGCGCGCCCATCAACGCGCCATGGGCCACGCGGTGCGCCACCAGGCCCACGTGCACCTCGTCCGACCCGGCCACCTCGTCCCAGGCGGACTGCATCGTGAGCACCATGTTGGTACCCGTGTCGCCGTCGGGGACCGGGAAAACGTTGAGGGCATTGACGACCTCCTGGTGGTGGCGCAGCCATGACAGGCCCGCTCCGACCAGTTCCTTGAACCCCTGCCCATCTACAACCAATTTCGAGTCTTTATTGTCGACCACACACTGTTCCTTGCTAATCATGGTCAGAGACGCGCAGTTCCTGGACGTGCACGTTGACCTCGGCTACCGGCAGCCCGAGCGCTTGCTCGACGTTGTATTTCACGACGTTCATCGCGCTGCGAGCGACCGACGCGATCCGCGTGCCGTATTCCACCACCACAAAGAGATCGATCACGATTTGCCCGCCGATTTCCCTCACCACGACGCCGCGCTTGCTGTCCCCAGAAAACGCGTCGGCGATGTCGGTGGCGAAGCCCTTGGAGGCGGTGCCCACCACGCCGTAACAACTCATCAGCGCGTCGTAGGCGATACTGGCAATCGCCGCAATCGAGACGTCTATCTTACCTTTCGACTCCTCAAAGCTAAAACGTTCCATCGGTTCTCCTGAATAAAAGCGTTGTCTCGCTGGTTGTGCAAAACCGCGTCCTGTGGTATGATGAGTGCCGTTGTCAAACCAGGAGGAAAAGAACAATGGCAAAATGTGAAATTTGCGGTAAAGGCCCTCTATTCGGCCAAAATGTCAGTCACTCGAAAAAGGCAACGAAGCGGCAGTTCAAGCCGAACATTCGGCACACCCAGGTGCTCATCGATGGGGAGTTGCGCCGCATCCACATCTGCACTCGCTGCCTCCGCACGCTCAACAAATCCTAACGCTGAGCGTTTCGCCGTCTCTCAAAACACACGCTGGTCACCAGAGGGCCAGCGTGTTGTTGTTGTCAACCCTTCGGCCGCTGCGGCCCGAATCGCCCGGATCGCAGCAGTGACCCCTTCTTCCGCGCCGTAGATCGCGCTGCCAGCGACCAACACCCGCGCCCCCGCGCCAACCACGTCCGCAGCCGTCTGCGGCCCTATCCCGCCGTCGACCTCTAATGCCGCCGCGCTGCCGGCCTCGTCCAACATGCAGCGCACCTGTGCGATCTTGGGCAGCATTGCCGGGATGAACGCCTGTCCGCCAAAGCCCGGATCGACCGTCATCACCAGCACCTGATCCACGTCCCCCAGCACCTGACTGATCGCCACCGACGGAGTGCCCGGGTTCAACGCGACGCCCGCCTGCACCCCCAGGGCGCGCACATCCTGCAACACGCGATGCAGATGCGGGCACGCTTCCACTTGAACCGTGATGACATCGGCGCCCGCTGCGGCAAACTGCTCCACGTACCGTTCCGGCTGGACGATCATCAGGTGAACATCGAGCGGTAGGGCCGTCACCCGGCGGATAGCGGCCACCACGACCGGCCCGATCGTGATGTTGGGCACGAACTGGCCGTCCATCACGTCCACGTGGATATAATCAGCGCCGGCCGCTTCCGCCTCCGCCACCGCAGCGGCCAAGTGCGCAAAATCGGCGGATAGTACGGAAGGAGCAATCTTCACGTCCGAGTAACTCATTGAGGGAACATGATACACCGGAACGAGCAGAAAATCAAGCCCAAAACGCGAAAAGGGTGCATTTGTTGTTGGGGGCAACGGCAAAAACCGGCCACGAATTCACACGAATTGACACGAAAAACGCCTTCTCACC
>JAFGOJ010000113.1 GCA_016926575.1 Anaerolineae bacterium
GTCCCGGTGGGCCCCCCGGTCTTCAAAATCGGTGGCGGGTCGCACAGAGCGGGCCGCGGTGGGTTCGACTCCCATGCACTCCCGCAAAGCGAACGGTGGTGCCCTCGTCCATGAATGGAGCGAAAGGGGCCACCGTTCTTCCATAAAAAGCGTCCGGCGGCGATTGACCGCGCCATGTCCACTAATAAGGAGGCAGCCGATGGGAAAGAGAAATGCACGCTTCGGGCCGCTCGTGGCCGTGATCGGTGGGTCGCAGGCGACGCCGGAGGAAGCTGCGGCGGCAGAGGCGGTGGGGCGGGCGCTGGCTGAGGGCGGCGCGGTGCTGGTCTGCGGGGGACGGGGCGGCGTGATGGAGGCGGCCTGTCGCGGGGCCAGGGCCGGCGGCGGCGTCACCGTCGCTATTCTCCCCGGCAGCGACGCGAGCGAGGCCAACCCCTACGTCGACCTGCCTATCGTGACAGGCATAGGATTTGCGCGCAACGCGATCATCTTGCTCACGGCCCAGGCGGTGATCGCTGTGGGGGGGAGCTACGGCACGCTGAGCGAGCTGGGGTACGCGCTGGGATTCGGGCGGCCGGTGGTTGGCGTGGGCACCTGGCGAATGGACCGGGACGGCCATCCTGAGCCCCCCATTCACCGGGAAGACGATCCGCAGAAAGCGGTGGCGTGGGTGTTGGAAAGAGTAGGTGACCAAGAATAATACAGGAGGCGAGTGGTGAGTGACGAAGGGATGGAGATGATCGTTGCAGAGGAGGGGAGGACGCTTCTCGACGCGCTGGCTCAGTTCTTCACCGCGGACGAGTGGGTGTTTCATCCATTGGAGGGCCGGCCGATGTTGCGCCTGGGGTTTCGCGGGCAGAACGGTGGCTGGCAGTGCTACGCCCAGGCGCGCGAGGAACAGTCGCAGGTCATTTTCTACTCCGTGATGGAGTCGAATGTCCCGCCGGAAAAGCGGGGGGCGGTGGCCGAGTACCTGACGCGCGCCAACTACGGCCTGTATATCGGCAACTTCGAGATGGATTTCTCCGATGGCGAGGTGCGGTACAAGACCAGCGTCGACGTCGAAGGCGGGTACCTCACGCACCAGATGATCAAGACGCTGGTGTACGTCAACGTGATGATGATGGACAAGTATCTCCCCGGCATCATGGCCGTCGTCTACGCCGACAAATCGCCCGAGGAGGCGGTCGCCGCCATCGAGGGGTAAACGGTTGATGGAGGGAAGGCCATGATCGCTGTCAATCTGGATCGCGTCAGCGTGACCTACGTCTCTGAGCCCATCTTCGAGCAGCTCTCGTGGGAGATTCACGACGACCGGCGTGTGGGGTTGGTGGGACCGAACGGCTGCGGCAAGAGCACGCTGCTGCGACTCATCGCCGGCGAGCTGTCCAGCGATACCGGCTTTGTCGTCCCGCGCAAGGGGTTGAGCGTGGGACTGCTGCCCCAAGAGCCGCGGCTGGAAGCGGGACGCACGGTGTGGCAGGAGGCGCTGTCTGGTTCAGCCGAGATGGCGCGCATCGAGGCGGAACTGGCGCGCGTCGAGGCCAAACTGGCCGACCCGGCCGTCTACGGCGACGAGCGCGCCCTGACCCGCGCGCTGGAACACCAGACGCGGGTACTGGACGAATACGTCGAACAGGGCGGCCCGGGCTACGAGGGCCGCGTGCGTGCCACGCTGCGCAGCCTGGGCTTCTCTGACGCGGATATGGGCCTGCCGGTGGGGGTTCTCAGCGGCGGGCAGAAAAAACTGGTCGGCCTGGCGAAGCTGTTGGTCGCCCAGCCGGACCTGCTGCTGCTCGACGAGCCAGACAACCACCTGGATCTGGAAGGCAAGGCGTTCCTCGAACAGTTGATCCGCGACTATCCGGGGGGCGTGGTGATCGTCTCCCACGACCGCTACTTGCTCGATCTGGTGGTCGATGAGATCGTCGAGTTGGACGGCGGGCGGCTGATCCATTACCTGGGCAATTACTCCGAATACGCCTTCGAGCGGCAGATGAACCTGCTGCGGCAGCAGCAGCTCTACCAGGCACAGCAGAAGGAAGTGGACCGGCTGGAGCAGGCAGCGAAGCGGCTATTGACCTGGGGCAAGGTATACGACAACGAGAAGTTCTCTCGCCGTGGGCGCAACATCCTGCGGCGGTTGGAGAAGATGGATCGCATCGACCAGCCGGTGCTGGAGCGCCGCCAGATGGCGCTCGAACTGAAGGGCTGGCGCGGCAGCAACAAGGTGCTGGAGATCACCGACCTGGACAAGGTCTTCCCGCCGGCTGCCCCCGGGGCAGCCGAATCGATCATCCTGGCCGGATTGAACCTGCTCGTCTGGCGCGGCGAACGCGTGGGGATGGTTGGCCCGAACGGGGCGGGAAAGTCGCTGCTCTTCCGCCTCATTCTGGGGGAGGAGTCGCCGAGCGGCGGGGAGATCGTCGTCGGCCCCAGCGTCGAGGTGGGGGCCTACGCGCAGGAGCATCAGAATCTGGACTACGACCGCACGTTGCTCGACACCGTGTGCAAGGCGGGGCCGATGTCGGAGAGCGCGGCGGTCAGTTTCTTGAACCGGTTTCTGTTCACCTACGAGCAGGATCGCGGGCGGGTGGGGACCCTCTCCGGCGGCGAGCGCAGCCGCTTACAGTTCGCGCTACTGATGCTGTCGGGGGCCAACTTCCTGCTGCTCGACGAGCCGACGAACAACCTGGACATCGCCTCGGCGGAGGTGCTGGAGGATGCGCTGGACGACTTCGACGGGACGGTGCTCGTCATCTCGCACGACCGGTATTTCCTCGACCGCGTTGTGGATCGCATCGTGGAGCTGGATCAGGGGATGTTGACGGAGTACGTTGGCAATTATAGCGACTATAGCGCGGCCAAAGCTGGAGTGAAGGAGGTGAAGTAAAATGGAGTGTCACATCGAGATCAACAAGGCGCGCTGCACGTGCACCTACGAGCCGTGCCCGCGCAAGGGGAAATGCTGTGAGTGTATCGCGTATCACCTGCGGATGGACGAGCTGCCGGGCTGCGTCTTCCCGCCGGAAGCAGAACGCACCTACGACCGTTCCAAGCGATACTTCGCACAGATTTACGGGAAGTAGAACCGAGATCGCTGCGCTCCCGGCCGATAGGCGGAAGTGGCGGGTCAGAGCAAGTCACCCTCCCGCAGGTTTGAAACCTGCGGGAGGGGTTTCTGTTTTTCGGCATAGAGGCCATGGTCACTGCGCTCGCAACCGATGGGCGAAAATGTAGGTCACGCTTTCAGCGTGACGCCCGCTCGGCGCGGGTCCGTGACCCGCGCCACCGCCGGGTCACCCGGCGGGAGCAATAACGTCGGTTATTTTCTAAGTAGCATCTTGGGTTGACGACTTCTCTGAGCTTGGTATAATGACAAAGCCAATGCAGGTGTAACTGCTCAGGCTATGCGTCTGGCAGTTACCCGCTTGGCGCGTCGAAGGGAGAGGATGGGGGCTTGCGGGCGGCTTCGCCGCCCGCAAGCCCCCCACTCCCCCCTTTTCGAGGCGAGAAAGGCAACTGCGAAGCGTAAGCCGAGCAGTTACAAGCAGTTACATTCAATATGATTTGGGGGAAACGATGATCGAAGTAAATGAGTTGAAGCCTGGCGTGACGTTCACGATGGACGGTGAACTGTACAAAGTCTTGGAATACCAACACCACAAGCCCGGGCGGGGCAAGGCCACCATTCGCACCAAATTGCGCAATTTGCGCACCGGTTCGACGATCCAACACAACTTCATCTCCGGCGACCGCGTCACGGACATCCGTATCGAACGGCGCGAGGTGCAGTATCTCTACAACGATGGCACCTTCTACTATTTCATGGACAAAGAAACCTACGACCAAATGGTCATCACTGCAGGGACGTTGGAAGAAGTGCGGCCTTATCTGAGGGAAGAGACGGAACTGGCAATCGCAATGTACGAAGGCGAGCCGCTCGACGTTCTGCTTCCGGCAGCTGTGGAACTGGAAGTGGTGGAGTGCGAGATGGCCGTTGCGGGCGACACGGCCACCGGCGCGACCAAACGCGCCACGATGCAGACCGGGTTGACGGTCCAGGTGCCCCTGTTTGTGGAAGTTGGCGACGTCCTGCGGGTGGACACCCGATCCGGTGAGTACATCACGCGCGTCTAGATCTGCGGCGTTCTATATGGGGTGACCTATCGACCGAATGCGCCCGGCAGGTCGCCAACGCGCCTCCTGTTCCTGAGTGACCGCAAGGTTAAGGGAGTGTGTGCTATGAAAAAACAGGCCCGTTTGCTATTCGTCCTGATCGGCGTTGCGGTATGCGTCTTCTTCGTCCTGCCGTTCGTGAGTCTGGTGTATGGCACCCTGTATACGGATTGGCTGTGGTTCGATAGCCTGGGGTATCTTTCTGTGTACCGCACCCGCATCTTCGCCGAGGCGGGCCTGTTCGCTGTGGGCGGTGTATTGGCGGCAGGGTTCATACTGCTCAACTGGCTCCTGATCCCCTCCCGGCTGACACGCCGTCTGGAGGTGGTGCTCCGCCCGTATCGCAAGACGGTCGCGTTGGACTCGAAGGGGCTGACGCTCGTGTTGATCGCCGCGGCCCTCTTCCTGGCCCTGCCGATGGCTTTGCTGGCCGCGTCTCATGCCATGGACGTGCTGGTGGCCAGCCACGCAGCGCCGTTTGGGCTGCAGGATCCCATCTTCGGGTTGGACGTGGGATTCTACATCTTCAAACTGCCCTTCTACAACACCCTGGTGGGTTGGCTGATCGGTCTGGTCATCACGGCGGGGATCGGAACGGGCCTGTTGTACCTCATGTCCGGCGCGCTGGGGCAGCGCGGGCCCGTAGCGCACCTTTCGATTCTGGGCGCGCTGTTCCTGTTGCTGTTGGCCGTCAATTACCAGCTCCAGCGGTTGAGCCTGCTGGATTCGGCACGTGGGGTGGTCTTCGGCGCGGGCTATACCGACGTCCACGCCCGCCTGCCGATGCTCCACGTCCTGACGGCTATCTCCGTCGTCGGGGCGGTGATCCTGCTGGCCAACATCGCCGCGCGCCGCTGGCGGCTGCTCATCGGAGCGGTGGCGGTGTGGCTGGTCGCCGTGCTGGTCAGCTCGGCCTACCCGGCTATCGTGCAACGCTTCGTGGTCAATCCGAACGAACTGGCCAACGAGTGGCCCTACATCGAGCACAACATCGCCTTCACCCGCTACGCCTTCGGCCTGAACGACGTCTACGAATCGGATTTTTCGGCTGAGGGCACGTTGGACCAGGCCGTGCTCGACGAGAATGCCGCGACGATTGCGAACATCCGTCTGTGGGACTGGCGGCCGCTCCAAACCACCTACGAGCAGTTGCAGGAGATTCGCCTCTATTACACGTTCGTCGATGTCGACGTCGACCGGTACGTCATCGACGGCCAGATCAGGGAGGTGACCCTCGCCGCGCGCGAGCTCGACGTCGACCAGTTGCCCGGCCAGGCCCAGACGTGGGTCAACCGCCACCTGATCTACACCCACGGCTACGGCGTCTGCCTCAGCCCCGTCAGCGAGGTCAACCCGGAAGGACTGCCCAACTTTTTGGTGCGCGACATCCCCCCCCAGAGCAGCGCGGCGGGCCTCGACATCACCCGCCCGGAAATTTACTTCGGCGAGGAGACCGACAACTACATCATCGTCGGCACGGCGGAGCAGGAGCTGGACCGACCCAGCGGCGACGCAAACGTCTACACCCAGTACGAGGGCCCCGACGGCGTGCGAATGGGTGGCTTCTTCCGCCGGTTGGCATTTACCCTGCGCTTCGGTGACCAGCAGATCCTCTTCTCCGGCTCCATCGACCCGCAGAGCCGCATCCTCTTCTACCGCGACGTGGCGGAGCGGGTGGCTGCCCTGGCCCCGATGTTCTGGTACGACCCCGATCCCTACATCGTCATCGCCGACGGGCGGTTGGTGTGGCTGTACGACGCGTACACCACGTCCGAGCGCTTCCCGTACTCGGAACCGTTTGGCAGCGGTGCGGGCGACATCAACTACGTCCGCAACAGCGTCAAGGTCGCCATCGATGCGTATACGGGCGAGACCACCTTCTACGTGGTCGATCCCAGCGATCCGGTGATGCTGACTTACCAGGCCATCTTCCCCGACCTGTTCGCGCCGGCCAGTGAGATGGATCCTTCGCTGCGCGAGCACTGGCGCTACCCGGAACAGCTCTTCCGCCTGCAGGCCGAGGCCTACGCGGCGTACCACATGGACGATCCGCAGGTCTTTTACAACAAAGAGGACCTGTGGGCGGTGCCGACCGAGATGCTCGGCTCCGAGGAAGAGCCCATGGCCCCGTACTACGTGGTTATGCGCCTGCCGGGCGAGGACGAGGTCGAGTTCATCATGATCCGCCCCTACGTGCCCAGCGGCCGCCACAATATGATCGCCTGGCTGTATGCCGATTCCGACGGCGCGGACTATGGTCAGTTGGGCGTGTTCAAGTTTTCCAAGGAAGGCTTGCTCTACGGCCCGATGCAGGTCGAGGCGCGGTTCGACCAGGACCCCTACATCTCCCAGCAATTGTCTCTGTGGAACCAACGCGGATCGCAGGTCTACCGGGGCAACCTGATCGTCATCCCCATCGACGACACGATTCTGTACGTCGAACCGCTGTACTTGCAGGCCCAGTCCGGCGGGCTGCCGGAGTTGAAGCGCGTGCTCCTGGCCTACGGGAACCACGTCGTGATGGCGGAGGACCTGAGCACGGCTCTGGCACAGGTGCTCGGCGTTCCGGCGGCGGTCGAACCGCTGCCGGGGGAAGAACCCATCGTGACCGACGTGGCCGAGTTGGCGCGCTCTGCCCAGGCCCACTACGATGCGGCTCAGCTGTGCCTGATACAGGGGGATTGGGCCTGCTACGGGAGCGAGATGGAGGCGATGGCCGCCGACCTGGAGACGTTGATCCAGGTCACAGAACCACCCACTGAGGCAGAACCGTGACGTCGATGATCGGAGCGCTGCTTTTCGACCTGGACAACACGCTGCTGGAAAACGAGATCGACGCGTTCATCTCCGCCTATCTCGCGGCGCTGCGCGCTTATATGTCGGCGCACCTGCCTGTGGATGCCTTCGTGCCGCACCTGTTGCAGGCCACGCAGGCGATGGTGGCGAACGAGGACCCGAACCGCACGAACGCGGAGGTCTTCGACGCTGCATTCTTCCCCGCCTTCGGCCGCACGCGCGAGGAACTCGCGCCGCTCTTCGACGATTTTTACGCCACCCGCTTTGCAGACCTGCGTTCCCTGACCCGGCCCGACCCCGCAACGCGCTCGCTCCTGGAGTGGGCCTTCGAGCAGGGGGTGCCGGTTGTGATTGCCACCAATCCCCTTTTCCCGCGCACGGCCATCGAGCAGCGGTTGGCGTGGGCCGGCGTGCCCGTTGACCGCTTTCCCTACGCTCTGGTCACCAGTTACGAGGAGATGCACGCGGCGAAACCAAACCCGGCCTACTACCTGGAAATCGCCGGCCGGTTGGGGCAGCCGCCCGAGGCATGCTTGATGGTCGGAGACGAGTGGGAGCAGGACGTCGGGCCGGCGTTGTCGGTGGGCATGGTGGCCTTTTGGATCAGCGGCCCGGATCAGGGCGTTCCAGAGGGTGCGCCGGCGCCTGCCGGACGTGGCCGCCTGGCCGATTTCGCCCGCTGGGTGCGGGGCGTCGTGTAGCTGCCTGGGAAAGATTGTGATGGAAGACCTCGTGCAGGAAGAGAGCTACCGGCAGCGCTTCGATGCGCTCCGAAGCGTCGCGGCGGCGGTCAGCGAAGAGTACGACCTGCCGAACGTATTCCATAGGGCCCAGGAGGCATTTCGAAGCCTCATTCACGACATTCAGGTCATCTTCTGCCTCGTGGTCGACGAAGAAGGCAAGACGCTGCGCCCGATGATTATGCAGCGGGATGACCCGGCCGTCGCCCTGCTCGAACGGGTGTTGGCGCGCCCGCTTTCCGAGATTTCGTTCCCTCTGACGGCGCTGCCCAACGATTGGCGGGTGCGCATCGCGCGGGGGATGCCTTGCGTCAGTAGCTCGCCCGTGGATCTGGCCATTGAGGTGCTCGGGCCGTGGGTGAAGGGGGCCATCGACGCGGATCAATGGCCGAAAGGCCTGGTGATGCTGCCCCTGCGCAGCGGCGGGTTGCTGCGCGGGCTGATGGTGCTCACCCTCGGCCGGGCAGAGGTCTCTGAGGAGGAATTGGACATCGCCATGACGGCGGCGAACCTCGTCGCCACCGCGTTGGAGAGCAAGGCGCTGTTGCGGCAGACCCGCTACCGCGTGTACAGCCTGAACCGCTTGTTCGAGCTGACGCAGGCGATGGGGCGCTCGATGGAGCCCAAGGAACTGGCAGTAATCGCCGCCCGGCAGTTCATCCAGGCCTTCGGCATCCAAGAGACGAGCATCTCGGTTTGGGACCATCATCTGGACGTCCTCTCCGTGGTCGTAGATTTGTACTACGACGAGCAGACCGACACGTTCCGGCACTTGGGCGGCAAAGACTACTATCCCCTGAGCGACTTTCCGGCCACACGTGAGGTGATGCGCACGCACATCCCTCTGCAAGTCCTCGCCAGCGACCTGAGCGCCGATGCTCAAGAGCGGGCTTATATGATGGGGGAGAACGTCAAGACGTTGATCATCTTGCCGCTGATCTACAAAGGAGACTGCATCGGCGTGGTCGAGTTGGAGAATTCCGACCGCGAGATGCGCCTCTCGCCCGACCAGATGAGCCTGGCGATGACGCTGGCCGGGCAGGTGGCGGTGGCGCTGGAGAACGCGCGTCTGTTCGCCGAGACGCAACACCGGGCGGTGCAACTGCGCACCGCGGCGGAGGTCGCCCGCCACGCGACGGCTATCCTCGACGTGGAGACGCTCCTTTCTCAGTCGGTGGCGTTGATCCGCGACCAATTCGATTTCTATTACGTCGGCATCTTCCTCATCGATCCATCCGGCCGGTGGGTCGTCCTGCGCGCGGTTGCTGGAGAAGCCAGCCAGCGCCTCTTGAAGGCAAAGCATCGCCTGGAGATCGGCGGCGCTTCGATGATTGGATGGTGCACCGCGCACCGTCAGGCGCGCATCGCGCTCGACGTCGGCACAGAGGCCGTGCGCCACGACAACCCGTTTCTGCCGGAGACGCGCTCCGAGATGGCGCTGCCGCTCATCACCCAGGGCCGCCTCATCGGAGCGATGTCCATCCAGTCCAAACGCCTGGCCGACTTCTCGGAGGACGACGTCACCGTTTTGCAGACTATGGCCGACCAGTTGGCCAATGCCATCGAGAACGCCAACCTGCACGCCGAGCAGGAACGCCGCCTGGCCGAGCTTGCGGCGCTGTACGAGATCGGACGTGCCGTGTCGGCCGTGCTCGACCAGCGCGAGTTGATCGAAGTAGTGCACCAGCAGGTCAATCGCTTCACGGAAGCTTCCCACCTCTACATTGCCCTCTGGGACCGCGACACGGATAAAATCCACATGCCCACCGTGGTCGAAGGGGACCGGCGTTTCTATGATATGGACATCGGTTGGAATGGCCTCGTCGGCTGGGTTCTGCGCCACGGCGAGCACCTGGTGATCAACGATTTGGAGACGGCACGACTCCCCCCCGAAGTCGACGCGATCTTGATCGGTGAGGACTTTCCACATTCGCTGGTCGTCTTGCCGCTCTTCGTGGGTGATCGCCTGATCGGTGCTTTCTCCGTGCAGAGCCAGCGCAAGGATGCCTACGACGAGCGCAGCATCAACTTCCTCGCTGCAGTGGCCAGCCAGGTGGCAGTGGCGGTGGAAAACGCCCGGCTGTACGAACGCGAGCGCCGTCAGGCACAGCAGATGTCGCTGTTGAACGTCGTCGCGCGGCAGACCAACGCCATCCTCACCCCCGACCGCCTGTGCGCGGCTGTCGTGAGCGCCGTGCAGCAGCACTTTGGGTACGAAAGCGTCGTGTTGATGCTGGTGGAACCGGATGACCGGCTGCACATTGCGGGCAAGGCCGGGGGCGGGCAGGTGGCTTTGCCGAGCGATTATTGCCAGGATGTGGGGGTAGGCATCATCGGCTGGGTGGCCGAGCACGGCGAACCGCTCCTGGCCAACGACGCGCAGAGCGACCCGCGCTACTACAACCCGATCCCCGACGGCTACGTGGCAGGCGCGGAACTGGCCGTCCCGCTCACGGTGGGCGAGCAGACGGTCGGCGTGCTCGATTTCCAGCGGCGGGAGATCAACAGCTTCGACCAGTTGGACTTTGCCACGGCGCAGACCCTCGCCGAGCAGGTCTCGGTGGCCTTGCAGAATGCCCAGCTCTACCTCGAAGCGCGGCGGCAGGCGGAGGAGTTGGCTGCGCTGAACGCCGTCGCCGTGCGGTTGGGGCGCTCGCTCGATTTGCAGGAGGTGCTGGAAACGGCCATGGACAGCGTCGTGCGCGTCCTCGACGTCAATGCGTCGGCCATCAGCCTGCTGGACGAAGAGGCACAGTCGCTGCACCTATGCGCTCAGCGCGGGCTGCGCTACTCGCACATCGGCATGTGCATTCCTGTCGGCGCGGGAATGTCGGGCTACGTGGTGCGCACGGGCGAAGCGCTGTCCACAGGCGATGTCAGCAACGACCCGCGCCTGGCGGTGCCGGATTTTGCCCGCGAGCAGATCAAGGCGATGTTGATGGTGCCGCTTCACTCGCGCGGAAAAGTCGTGGGGGTGCTCAGCGCCATGAGCCACAGCGAGCGGTCGTTCACGGACCGCGAGATCAACCTGCTGCGCTCGATGGCGAACCAGGTCGGCGCGGCGGCAGAGAACGCGCAGCTCTTCCAGACGGTCAAGGACAACGTCGACCGCCTGGAAACAGCCTACGCGCGCCTTCAAGAGGCCGACCAGTTGAAGGATGAGCTGATCCAGAACGTGTCGCACGAGCTGCGCACGCCGCTGACGTTCATCAAGGGCTACGTGCAACTGCTGATGAACAAGGAACTCGGGCCGGTCAACGACGCACAGTTCAGGAGCCTGGACGTGGTCGCGCGCAAGACCGACCATCTGGATCGTTTGGTGGGGGATTTCATTACTCTGGAAACGGTCAGTTCGGAGACGCTGGTATTGGAGCGGATGCCCTTATCGATCCTTGCCCGCTCGGCGGTGGAAGGGTGCGGCCCGGTCGCAGCCGTCTCCGGCATCACGTTGCACGTCGACATACCCGAGGGGTTGCCGGACGTACGCGTCGACCCATCCCGAATGAGCCAGGTATTCGACAACTTGCTCTCCAACGCCATCAAATTCAGCCCGGATGGAGGGCAGATTACCGTGCGGTTAGCTGAAGAGGGAGATTCCCTCCGCACCGAGGTTGTGGACCAGGGCATCGGCATCCCTGAGGAGAAGATTGCGCGCGTGTTCGAGCGGTTCTACCAAGTCGACGGGTCTTCGCGCCGTCGTTTTGGGGGCGCGGGGCTGGGGTTGACCATCGTCAAGCGCATCGTTGAGGCTCACGGGGGGAACGTCGGTGTCGAAAGCAGCCTGGGGCAGGGGAGCACCTTCTACTTCACGTTGCCGAAAGTGGAAGATTAGAGCGCCTTTAGTGGCCAGGCCTGAAATGAACCAGCTGCACACTGCCGTTTCCCTGCGCCTGTGTTACCTGTTGCCCTCGCCCACGTTAGGTATGCACCAGTACACGGCCGACCTGGCCAACCGTATGGCCGCCGTCGGCCACGATGTTCATCTTGTCACTACCACCCACTACCCCGCCGGTCGCTATTCACCCGACGTCACCGTCCATACTCCCATTGCCACCACCAACACGGGTTTCTCCACAGAATCCTTGAACCTTTCCGCAATCCAAAATCTGCAATCTGCAATCTGCAATCTGCAATTCGACCTGGTCCACCTCACCGGCCCACATCTGTGGAACCCGCTGCTCCTGCGCGCTCTGCGTCGTGCCGGCATTCCCACCCTTCACACCATCCACGACCTGGACCCCCACTCCGGTGCCGGATACGGGCGGCTGTTGCACCTGTGGAATGGCTTGGTCCTACGCTGGTCCGACCACGTTCTCGTCCACGGCGACATCTACCGCCGTCGACTTCTGGCCCAGGGCTACCCCGCCGACCGCGTCACCCACACCCCCCTCCTTCACCTTTTCCTTGGCCATGACAGGCAACTTGCGCCTTACAATTCACAATTCCTAATTCGCACTTCGCAATTTGCAACGTCTATGTCGTCATTCGTGCTCTTCTTCGGCCGTCTCGAAGCCTACAAAGGCGTTTCCACCCTCCTTGCTGCCTGGTCCCTTCTGAACCGTAACCCGCCATTCGCCATTCGCCATTCGCTCCTCCTGGCCGGACAGGGCCA
>JAFGOJ010000530.1 GCA_016926575.1 Anaerolineae bacterium
CCCCGCGCGTCGAGCTGTACGACCGTCTCATTGAGGACGACGAAGCCATCGACCTCTTCCGCAACTGCGCGCTGCTCGTGTTGCCGTACCACGACGCGACCCAATCGGCCCTCGTTGGTGCGGCCTACGCCTTCGGCAAGCCCGTCATCGTCACCCGCACCGGCGCGTTGCCCGAATACGTCGATGAGGGGGAAACCGGCTGGGTCGTCCCGCCGGGGGACGCGCAAGCTCTCGCCGATTGTCTTTCCCAGGCCCTTTCCGATCCCGAGCGTCTCATTCGCATGGGACAGAATGGACAAGCATGGTATAATAGACATCGCAACGCGGAATGGGAAGCGTTACAGCGGCTATACCTGAAATTGGCGGGTGCCACTTATGGGGAGGAGAGTTCTGCCCCTGACGAGGTGCGGGGGCAGCAAGAGGCTGTATGATCATGACCGACGCAAAAAACCTGGAACCTGATGCTGAATCACCTATCGATGCCGCGCGGCCGCGCAGCCTGCGCATATCCCTCCCCAGCCTGCGCCTGCGTGTCTCCGAGCGGCGACTGCTCCTATACGTTGTAGACACCCTCGCCGTCAACGTCGCTTTGCTCGTTGCCTCGCTATTGCGTGGAACCATTGTACTTTCGGGCAATAATTTCTTCACGTACTATTACATCTGGTTCATCGTCCTGACCATTGTCTGGTCCTTGTGCGCGTTGTTCTTCGATATTTACAACCTGGCCCGCGCGGCCAGCCTCTTTCACAGTGTGCGCAACGCAGCGATGGCGGCTTTTGTCACGGCGGTGATCTACACGTTCATCCCGCTGTTTACCCCGCCGCTTCAGTCCCGCGTCCTGCTGATGCTTTTTGCCGCATTCGCCGTAGGGGGCGTCGCCGCCTGGCGGGTACTCTACGCCCGTCTCTTCGTCCAGCCCTGGTTCAAGCAGCGCGCTCTGGTTGTGGGAGCGGGATGGGCCGGCCGCACCCTGGTACAAGCGCTCAAGAATGCCCCCGCCGAGGCCAACCCCTTCCGTGGCACCGGCTACGAACTGGTTGGTTTCGTCGACGACAACCCCGGCTACCAGGGCGGCGAGGTCGAGGACGTCCCCGTGCTAGGCGGGCGGGAGTTGCTGGTCGAACTGGCCCAGGAGTTGCAGGTGGACGAGATCGTTCTGGCAATCACCCACCGCCATGCCATCGTGCCGGACCTGTTCGACGCCTTGCTGCGCTGCCGCGAGCTAGGCTTCCGCGTGACCACGATGTCGATGCTTTACGAGCGACTGCTCGGCCGCGTGCCGGTCGATCACGTCGGGCGCGACCTCCAGATGGTCATGCCGATGGGCGAATCGGTCTCCGAGCGGTTTTATCTGGTCATCAAGCGGTTGATCGATATCGTCTCTGGCGTGATTGGCGTGGCGATCTTGGGCCTCCTGATGCCGTTCTTGGCGTTGGCGAATGCGGTTTCGTCCCCCGGCCCGCTGTTCTACCGCCAACAGCGGGTGGGAAGAGCGGGCAAACCTTTCGACATGTTCAAATTCCGCTCTATGATTCCCAATGCGGAGGCCGCCACCGGCGCGGTGTGGGCCTCCAACGGTGACATGCGGATCACGCCGGTGGGCCATTTCATCCGCAAGACCCGCATCGACGAACTGCCGCAGTTCATCAACGTACTGCGCGGCGAGATGAGCCTCGTCGGCCCGCGTCCCGAGCGGCCCGAGTTCGTCGACGAACTGGCGCGCACGATCCCCTTCTACCGCGCCCGCCACGCCGTCAAACCCGGCATCACCGGCTGGGCCCAGGTCCAGTTCGACTATGGCGACTCCGTCGAAGACGCCCAGGTCAAACTGGAGTACGATCTGTACTACGTCAAATACACCGGCCTCTTCCTCGACCTGCGCATCATGTTGCAGACGATTCCCGTCATGCTGCGGTTTGGAGGGCAGTGAACTATGGCGCGCATTCTCTTTTTGACCCAGGTACTTCCATACCCGCTCGACTCCGGTGCGAAGATCCGTGCCTACTACGTGCTACGCCACCTGTCCCACCGGCACGAGGTGACGCTCGTCTCTTTCGTCCGCCCCGATGACCGCCCCGAGTCCGTCGCGCACCTTCAGCAGTTCTGCCGCGCCGTCCACAGCGTGCCGATGCGGCGCTCCTTGCTGCGCGACGCCCGCGCCGGGTCGATTGGCTTGCTCACCGGACGGCCCATCGTCATCGTGAGAGACGAGGACCGGCAAATGCAGCGCTTGCTACGGCAGTTGATGTCGGCCGGGCCCTTCGACGTCGTTCACGCCGATCAGACCTCGATGGCCCAGTACGCGCTCTACGCCCGCGCGCAAGCGTCGCACCCCACCCCGCGCTTGCTGCTGGACGCCCACAATGCCCTCTACCGCATCCCCCAGCGCCTGGCCTCCCGCGAGTCTAACCCCCTCCGCCGCCGGCTCTTTCGCCGCGAGGCGCGCGCCCTCCTCCGCTACGAACTCGATCTCCTCCACCGCTTCGACCGCGTCGTCTTCGTCGCCGACCAAGACCGTGAAGCCCTGCAATCTGCCAATCTGCACTCTGCCGTCATCCCCATCTGCATCGACCCTGCCGACAAACGCCTCATCGAGCGCGTTCCCGACCCTGGCGCCATCACCCACCTCGGCACGATGTTCTGGCCCCCCAACGTCGAGGGCGTGCTGTGGTTCGCCCGGAACGTCTTCCCGCTCGTTCTGGAGCACCTACCCGACGCCCGTCTCGTGGTCGTGGGCAAAGACCCGCCCCAGGACGTGGAAGACCTCCCGCTCAAAGTGCGCAACGTGCAGGTCACCGGCTACGTGCCCGACCCGGCCCCCTACCTGGCGGAGACGGCGGCGTTCATCGTCCCCTTGCACGCGGCGGGGGGGATGCGCGTCAAGATCGTCGACGCCTGGTGCTGGGGCGTGCCGGTCGTCTCTACCTCCATCGGTGCCGAGGGAATCGCGCTCGAAGACGGTGAGAATATCCTGATCGCCGACACCGCTGCCGCCTTCGCCCAGGCCGTCGTGCGCGTGCTGGAAGACCCGGCCTTGGGCGAGCGCCTGCGCCAGAACGGCCGGCGTTGGGTCGAGCAGCACTACAACTGGCGCAGCACCTACACTCAATGGGACGAAGTGTATGCTCAACTTCCCTGACATTGCAATCTGCAATCTGCAATCCGGTGACCCTGTATGAAAATCCTCTGCATCTTCGGCACCCGCCCCGAGGCAATCAAGATGGCGCCGGTCGTCCAGCGCCTGCGCCGCCAGCCGGAGCAGTTTCGCCTCGTCACCTGCGCCACCGCCCAGCACCGCGAGATGCTCGACCAGGTGTTGGCTTTGTTCGACATCGTGCCCGACGTCGACTTGAACCTGATGCAGCCGGGGCAGACCCCCTCCCAGGTTGCGGCGCGCATCCTCACCCACCTGGAACCGGTGCTGGAGCGGGAGCGGCCCGATTGGGTGCTCGTCCAGGGCGATACGACCACGGTGCTGGCCAGCGCCATCGCCGCGCACCACCTGCGCATCCGCGTGGGCCACGTCGAGGCCGGCCTGCGCACGGGTGACCGTTGGAACCCCTTCCCCGAGGAGATGAACCGCGTCTTGACCGACCACGTCAGCGACCTCTGCTTCGCACCCACCGAGCGCGCCCGGCAGAACCTTCTCGGCGAAGGCGTCCCCGACCGCCGCATCCTCGTCACCGGCAACACCGTCGTCGACGCCCTGCTCTGGATCGCCCAACAGCCCCTCTCTGACGAAACCCAGACCCTCTTCCGCCAAATCGGCCTCGACCCGCATCCGCAATCCGCAATCTGCCTCGTCACCGCCCACCGCCGCGAGAGCTTTGGTCGCCCATTGGAGCAGATCTGCCACGCCCTGCGCGAACTCGCGCAGGGGGGGCAGGGACGAATTCGCATCATCTACCCCGTCCATCCGAATCCCAACGTTCAGGAACCGGTGCGACGGATCTTGGGGGACGTGCCGCACGTCACGCTCCTGCCGCCACTGGACTACGCCACGCTGGTTCACGTGATGAAACGGAGCCGCCTCATCCTGACCGATTCGGGCGGCATTCAGGAGGAGGCCCCCAGCCTGGGCGTGCCTGTGCTCGTCCTGCGCGAGGTGACCGAGCGCCCAGAGGCAGTCGAGGCGGGCGTGGCGCGCGTAGTCGGCACCGATCCCGAGCGCATCGTCGCCGAGGCGATGCGCCTGCTGAACGACCCCGCAGCGCACGCGGCCATGGCCCGCTCGGTCAACCCCTATGGCGACGGCCGTGCCGCCGATCGCATTGCCCAGGCCCTTTTGGACAATCCCACAGATGCCTAATTCAATCTGCAACCTGCAATTCACAATTCATAATTCGCAATTTACTCCTCTGGAGGTGCTCATCTATGAAAATCCTGGTCACCGGTGGTGCCGGCTTCATCGGCTCCCACGTTGTAGATAGCTTCATCGCGGCGGGCCACGACGTCGCTGTTGTCGACGACCTTTCCACCGGTCGGCGCGCCAACCTCGACCCGCGGGCCGCGTTCTACGAAATCGACCTCCGCACCCCCGACCTGCGCCGGGTCTTCGAACGCGAGCGCCCCGAGGTCGTCAGCCACCACGCGGCGCAAGTCGACGTGCGCCGCTCGATGGCCGATCCCACCTTCGACGCCAGCGTCAACGTCCTTGGCGCGCTCAACTTGCTCGAGTGCGCCCACCAGTTCGGCACGCGCAAAATGGTTTATATCTCCAGCGGCGGCGCGGTCTACGGCGAACCAGAGGCCCTCCCCTGCACGGAAGAGCACCCGATTCGCCCGCTATCGCCCTACGGCGCCAGTAAATACATCGTCGAGAAATACCTCTCCATCTACCGGGAAAATTACCACTTGGACTACACGATTCTGCGCTACGCCAACGTATATGGCCCGCGCCAGGACCCCCACGGCGAGGCGGGCGTGGTGGCGCTTTTCGTTGGGGCCATGCTGAGCGGCACGCAGCCGGTCATCTTTGGAGATGGCGAGCAGACGCGGGATTTCGTCTACGTCGGCGACTGCGCGCGCGCGAACTTGCTGGCACTCGGCCGCGGTTCCGGTCGGGCTTACAACATTGGCACAGGCGCGGAGGCGTCGATCAACCACCTGGCTGCGCTGTTGAAGGAGATCACCGGGTACGATGGTCGAGTGGCCTACGACCTGCCCAAAGCGGGCGACGTCTACCGCACCTACCTCGACGTCAACCGCGCGCGGGAGGAACTCGGCTGGACCCCCACCGTCAGCCTGGAAGACGGCCTCCGCCGCACCGTCGCCCACTTCCGCGAAACGTGACCCGCTCCTGGGTGTGATTCAGTTATCGAGACCAAGCACCCCTGAAAAGCCGCGCCCTGGTCTCGATATGCCGCTTCGCGGCTACTCGACCGGCGGTCGCTCCTTAGCGTCAAACTCGCCCCCAAAGTGCCCCCCCGCTCCTCCCTTTGACGCACCAAGATCGTAACTGCTAGGCGCACAGCCTGAGCAGTTACAATGAAGGGTCTCTGTGATTTCGCGTGGAAGGAGGGCAGATGTGGGGGTTTGGGCGGGCTACGCCCGCCCAAACCCCCACTCCTAATGCCCCTCCACGCGAAATCCCAAAGAGCGACAATGAATCGAACCGGCTTCTTTGCTGTTACCACCAATCGTGATATAATTTCGACGCTCGCCGCAGGGCGGGTGTGTATCGCACAGCGTGCGGAGGAGTTGTATGCTCAATCAACAGAAGCGGTCGCCCAGAGGCGCCCAGATTTTTTTCGTCTCCAGCCTGGTCCTGCTGTTCGTCGTCGTCGCTTCCGGCGTCGGCTACCTGCTGTTCGGCCAGATTCGGGAGATGTTCGCCAATTCGGATATCCTGCCGCCCATTTTCCCCGAACAAGAAGACGGCGAATCCAGCCTGCCGCCAACCATCTCCCTCCAGCCTTGGTCTGGCACGGAGCGCGTGAACGTGCTGCTGATGGGCATCGACGAACGCTCGAACGAGCAAGGCCCCTGGCGCACCGATACGATGATCATCCTGACCATCGACCCGTTGAATAGAACCGGCGGCATGCTCTCGATCCCGCGCGACCTGTGGGTGCAGATTCCCACTTACGGGCTGGACCGGATCAACAACGCCAACTTCTACGGCGAGGTCTACGATTACCCCGGCGGCGGCCCTGCGCTGGCGATGCGCACGGTGCAGTACAATCTGGGCGTGCCCATCCACTACTATGCACGCATCAACTTTAACGCGTTCGTCGAAATCGTTGATATGATCGGCGGCATCGACGTCTACGTGGAGGAAGAAATCGACGACCCGCTCTACCCCTCCAGCAATCCCGCCGACCCCTACGGCTACGAACACCTCTACATCCCGGCCGGAATGGTCCACATGGACGGCGAACTGGCCCTCAAGTACGCCCGCACCCGCCACAGCGCGGGGGGTGACTTCGACCGCGCCGCGCGCCAGCAACACGTGATGCGCGCCATCCTGGAGAAGATCACCCGCCTCGACCTGCTGCCGCAGCTAGTGCCGCAGGCCGTGCCAATGTGGCAGACGTTGAGCGACTCGGTGGTGACCGACCTGACGCTGGACCAGATCATCGGCCTGGCCGTGCTGGCCACCGAAATCCCCGCCGACAGCGTCCGCTCCGCCGTCATCAGCGGGCCGCCCTACACCCAATTCTACGAAACTCCCGAAGGCCAGCAAGTGCTGGTGCCGGTGCGCGAACAGATCAGGGAATTGGTCGATTACATTTTCACCCTCGACCCCACGATTCCTGTGGACGGCGAGGGCGACACGGCCGCGCGCCTGGCCGAGGAAGCCGCCTCTGTCGAGGTGCGGAACGGCACGTCGACCGGCGGACTGGCTCAGAGCACCGTCGACTACCTGGAAGCGCGGGGCATCGCGGTCACGACCTTCGGCAATGCCGACCGGTTCGACTACACCACGTCGCGCATCGAGGTGTACACGGGCAAGACCTTCTCCGCCGAGGCTATCGCCGAGATGCTCGGCCTGCCTCCCACCGCCGTGGTGCCGCTGCCCACAGCCGGCGCAACGGTGGACATCCGCATTATCTTGGGAGCGGACTACCAGCTACCGGTAGGGAATGAGTAGCCGCGAGAACGCGTTACACAAGCGAGGGATATAACCATGATTATGGATTTGTCTCAACGAATCATCAACTTCCTGGCTCGCTATCGGGGTCTGCCGGTGTTGATCGGCCTGGGTATGATCGTCCTCAACTTCGTCCTACGCTTGCTGCCGGCCTGGCCCGTCGTCGGGTGGCTGGCCGGGGTGGACCTGTTTCTTCATCTCGGGCTGGTCGTCAGCTTGATCGGCGTGCTGCTCATTCGCGCACTGTAGGGGACGCGGGGCATCACTCCCGCCGCGCGACCACGATCGCGGCCGGAATCGATGCCAACGAGTCGATCTGAGCCTCTGCCACGCCGCCCGGCATCACCAACCCCGATGAGGTGCCCCCGTCCAGATTCAGCGCCACGTCGACGTCCAGATCGGATGCCACCAGCCAGCGGGCCATCTCGTGCAGGCTGAGGTAGCCGCGCGGCGCAACGACGAACAAAATCCGCCCCGCTCGATCCTGCGCCACGACCGTACGGCGCGCCGGACGGCCATCGTCGGCGTCGGGCGGAAAGCCCATCACCCCACCCGGTTTGACCAGCACGGGGAAGCTCTGCACTGCCGCCAGCACCATCTCGCTGGGATCGTAAGGCTGCTCCGCGAGCCAGCGCACCTCGACCCGCCCGCCGGGCAACGCCGCGAACATCCCGGCGAACGCGCCGTAGGACGTGCCGTAGGCGCGCCCTTCGCTGACCAAGAGGCCCGTGGCCTCGTACTCCGGCGTGAAGTACCCCGCATTGACCACCAACAGCGGCACGCCGCTGCGCGCCGCCTCCGCCGCCGCCCACTGCGAGACAAGCTGTCCCGCGCCTGGGGCGTACCGCACGTGGACGTGGAAGCGCGCCGCGTCGAGGCGGACAATGAGCACCCGCTCCGCTGCGTCGCCGCTGGGAACCAGCACCTGGCGCACCTCGACTCCCGGCTCCGGTGACACCCAGCCCGTGTCGGGCGGTTCCGCCGTGGAGGTTGGCCGCACGGTTGGGCCGGGAAGCGGCGTGGGTGCGGGCGTCGGGGATACTGTGGGCACCCCGCAGGCCAACAGTGTGACAATTAGAAACAGACCACCTATCGAGATCGAGTGTCTGAGCATCGAACAAGGCACCCCGGGCACCACAAAGGGGCGAAAGTGGCAACGTTTCGCCCTCCCCTCACCCCCAGACGGCTGCGCCCTCCCTCCTTAGAGGGAAGGGTAAGGACCGCAGATCTACTTCGAAAATAGCTCTTACAACCGACACGTCATTGCGAGGGCGCGGAGCGCCCGAAGCAATCCCCAAGACGCTGCTGGGGGATC
>JAFGOJ010000531.1 GCA_016926575.1 Anaerolineae bacterium
AAGGGGGAGTGGGGGTTTTGCGGGCGGCGAAGCCGCCCGCAAAACCCCCTGTTCTCCCTTCGACGCGCCAGGCGAGTAACTGCCAGGCGCACAGCCTGAGCAGTTACCCCCTTTATTATTCCACCAGGTCACGCAGGGTGTCGAGCATATTGAGCGCGTCCTTGGACATGTAGCAGCGCATACTTGGATCGAGCGAAGAGCGGCTCAACACCTCGACCATGCGCACGTAGAGCAGGCGCGGCGGGATCTGAACGTCGGCGTCGATCAAGTCCTGGAAGCCAGTGGCGACCGTGCTGACCATCTCGGCCTGGGCGCGCACCCTGGCCTTCTCGCGCAGTTCCTGCCGGCGGGCCTCGCCCGTTCGTTCCTGGACCATGGCCCAGCCCTGCCAGTAGCTCCACCAGGCGTCGATCCACTTCTTGGTGACCTCGTCGTCGACCTCGATCGCGCCAATCTGCACCTCGTTGATCTGCACGCCTAGGGCGGCCCCCGACTTCTTCAACTCCTCGGTCAGATCGTCTTTGATGGCTTTACGGGGCAGGTTCGTGCCGGTGCCGGGGCGAATGTCCAGGCCGATCAACTGGTCGAGCGTGTAACGGGCGATGATGCCCCTGAGGCTGCCTTCGGTATTGCTGATGATCACGCGCTGCACCCAATCGAAGAACTGGTCGCCTTTGCTGCCACTGGGATCGCGCACCCACTCGCAAGACGCGGCTTTGAAGATTGTGTCGTTCGACACAGGATAGGGCATCTTGTCCGTAGGTGTCCGCCCTTCCGTATCGATCTGGAAATTTACGTCGGCAGAGAGCGAGACGGGGATGCCCTCCTTGCTCAGCGCGCCCACTTTGTACTCCCAGCGCATCGGGCGCAGGTCGACCACGGTGCGAATGCGCTCGAAGAGGCCCAGGGAGCCGATGCTGCCCGGTCCCAGCACGCGCGTCAGCCGCCCGCCGCGTTCCAATAGGACGGCGCTGTCGTTGTAGACCAGGATGCCGCCCGGGCCGCCGATCTTGGTCAGGATTTTGTCGCTGGCCACGTCCTTGATCTTCCCCTCCGCCACGATGACAATCGGCGAGAGGCCCGGCTGGCCGAACAAGCCGCGGCAAATGTGGTCCCATCCTTCGCGCCAGTCCTTCAGGTCATACAGCACAGCCACAAACTGAGACGTAAGGTACACCGCAGCCCCCACGGCGACCACGCCGGGCAGCAGGTCGAGCAGGGCCAGCGCCAGAACGCCAAGCACGTGCTGCAACAGTTGGGACGACGCCACCCAGACGATGTCGTCGGCTACTTTATACCACTCGTTGATCACCGCCAGCACATACAGAGGGCCGAGGCATACGAGCACCGCCCGCAACTGCTTCGCTTCGTAGTCGGCGATTTTCTTTAGTTTCGCCAGGGCCATCGGGTCGAAGTGTTTCATGAGCCGCGGTCTCCCAAGACGCGCATCGCCCTCCGCGCCGTCTGTAATTCCTGCGGAGGTACCTGTTCACCGAGGTTGGGATTGTCCAACATCTGGCTGAGCGACTCGACAAAGCGGAGGGCCATCGTGTTGTAGAGTACATCTTTGTCCAGGGCTTTTCCGGCGATGGCGGCCCCGATCCGAATGATCATCTCCTCCTGGACGTTGACGCGGGCCTGGTTCACAATCGCCTCTACCTTAGCGTCAGCATCTCCCAGTTGCTCCAGGATGCGGCGTTCCTGGCTGGCCTGCCAGCTCTTGATGCGCTGCTTGATGACCAGGTCTTTCTGAGCCGGCAAGAGGTTGCTGATGCCGCCGCCCAGGACCTTGATCCCATAGCTTTCCAGCTCCACGCTCAGTTGCTCGCGGTATTTTCGGGCGATTTCGATGCGCGGGTCTTTGTCGGCGTGTTCGGGTTCGTAGAGTTGGTCGAAGCGGTATTCGGCGATGATGTCCTGCATCACGTGCGTGCCCTTGATGCTGTACAGTTCGTCCCAGCGGCGCTGCTGGCGTTCTTCGATGACGTCGCCGTCTTCGTCCTTGTAGCGATGCACGTTGATGGGGCGGCCGTGGAAGGCCTTGAAGATAGAACTCGGGCGAAAGGGGAACGAGTTGCCCAACGTGGGCTTCTGCTCCCCCGGATCGAGTTGGAACGGCCCGAACGTGACGAACTTGAGCTGGATGCCGTCCTGGGTCTGCGCGTCGACGGTGTAGGCGCGCTGCTGTGGGCGCAGGTCGAGCGGTTCCTGATACAGGTGGAACAGATCGGTGAAGGCCACGCCGGGGCCTTTGACACCGATGAACGCCAGCCCGTCGGAGACAGCGACCACGTGATCGGGTCCGGTGAGGAAGATGCCCGGGCCGAAGATCGTTGGCCCATACACCATATCCTGGGCAAACTGGTTTCCTGCCACGCGCAGGACCTTGTCGCGCCCTTGCATCACGTAGTAGGGGTAGTTGGTGCCGGCGGAGAACGTCACCAGGGCGCGAAAGGCCTGGTTCAACGAATCCCCTTCATCCAACGGCAGCAGGAAGCGCGACAACCGGTGCATGAGCAACCAGAACAACAGAACGGCAGGGAAGGTAATCGTCACGATGCCCACGAAGCCGCCCATCAGGTAGCCGTACACAACGGCGAAACAGTACCCCAGCCACAGCCCCTGGAAGAAGCCGTTGGCCCGTTTCTTGCCGGCGTCGCTCGTCGCTTCGCTGATCGCAGCCCGCGCCATCCGCCTGGCCCTCAGCAACGCGGCGAGTAAGAATCCCAGACGGGCCCAATTTCTGGCCGGCAGGATCAAGGTGTCCCAAACCGGCATGTCGATGGAATCGAAAATGACACCCGCCAGGAAACGTAGGACGAGATACAGGAGCAAGAACAAGACGTAGGCAAAGGCACAGAGGAACACCCCAAACCAGACGCGCGAGA
>JAFGOJ010000114.1 GCA_016926575.1 Anaerolineae bacterium
AGGACGCTGCAAAAGCTTCCGCGAAGGTTGAAACAGCAAATAGGCTGAACAGTTACTCGAAACGTATCATAATCTACGAGGAGGGGAAATGGTAGCACAAAATCCTGCGGAACTTAAGAAGTACTTGAAGGGCGTCGTGTCGCTCGAAGGCGGCCAGGTGAAGGTGCTGGACGAGGCCGCGCTGCAGGGCAGCGTGGTGGACCGGTTGGTTCTCGATGCGGTCTTTGCGGCAGGGGAGACCCAGGCAGTGGCGCGCTACGTGCTATGGGAGTTGGGGCAGGTGTTAGGGATTCGACCGGCGTCGATCAACGATCTCTACCTGGCCCGCGGGCGGGGCGAAGCGGGCCAGGGTTGGACCGTGCCGGCGATGAACCTGCGTGTGCTGGCCTACGACATGGCCCGCGCGGTCTTCCGGGCGGCTCTGGCGCGGGGCGTCGGCGCGATGATCTTCGAGATTGCCCGCTCCGAGATCGGCTACACCGCCCAACGCCCGGCCGAATACGCGACGGTGCTCATCGGCGCGGCAATCCGTGAAGGGTTCCGCGGGCCGCTCTTCATCCAGGGCGACCACTTCCAGGTGAGTGCCAGCAAATATACCTCTGCGCGCGAGGCGGAACTTCAGGCGGTCGAGGACCTGATCCGCGAGGCCATCGCGGCGGGATTCTTCAACATCGACATCGACACCTCCACCCTCGTCGATCTGAGCTACCCGACGGTGCCCGAGCAGCAGCGGATCAACTTCGAGCTGTGCGCGCGGTACACCGAGATCATCCGCAGCCTGGAACCGGCCGGCGTGACGGTCTCCGTGGGAGGCGAGATCGGCGAAGTGGGGAAGAAGAACTCCACCGCCGAGGAGGTGCGCGCGTTCATGGACGGCTACTACGCCTCTTTGCCGCAGGGGGTGACGGGTCTGAGCAAGCTGAGCATCCAGACCGGCACGTCGCACGGCGGGGTGGTGCTCCCGGACGGCAGCCTGGCGCAGGTCAAGATCGACTTCGACACGCTGCAGCGGCTTGGCTGCGTGGCACGGGAGGAGTACGGGATGGGGGGCGTAGTGCAGCACGGCGCGTCGACGCTGCCGCCGGAGGCATTCCACACCTTCGCCCAGGTCGATGCCTGTGAGGTGCACCTGGCGACTGGATTCCAGAACATCGTCTACGACCACGACCTGTTCCCAGACAGCTTGCGGCAGGCGATGTACACTCACATCAAAGAAGCACACGCGGGCCAGTGGAAAGAGGGTCAGACCGAAGAGCAATTCATCTACAAGGAGCGCAAGCGTGCGTTGGGGCCGTTCAAGGAGCAGATGTGGGGTCTACCGGACGACGTGCGTGTGCAGATCGGCCAGTCGTTGGAGGAGCAATTTGGGTTCCTGTTCGACCAACTGAACGTGGGTGGTACGGCCGACGTGGTGGCGGCGCACGTAAAGCCGGTCGAACTTCACAAGACGCCGTCCGATTTTGGGTTGGCGGGCGATCTGGAGATCAGCGACGACCTGGCGGATTGACGTGGCGTCCAGCGACGGTGTCGTAGAGGCGCGGCTGCCGCACCCCTACGACACCCGGTCGGCGTAGACGCCGCGGTACGCCTCCGGCAGCATCTCTGCGATGTGCAGCATGATGATCTCGGTGAACTCGGTCAGTTTGGGGCCGCGCACGCGGCCGCTTTCGGGCAGGCGGAACGGCTTCCCAACCACCACGCGCACCGTGGCGCGTTTCAGGTGCGGGAAGCATTCTTTGACTTGCTCCGTGCCGGTAATCGCCACCGGCACGATGAGCGAGTCGGTACGGGTGGCGATGTAGGCGGGGCCATCTTTCCCTTCCTGCAGGGCGTACGTTCCCCGCGCCCGCGTCCCTTCGGGGGCCATGCCCAATACCTGCCCCTCTTTCAGCACCGCCATCGCGCCACGCAGGGCCTCGCGGTCGATCTCGCCGCGCCGTACCCATATCGATCCCATTATCGACAGGAGCGGGCCGTAGAAGGGATGCGGCCGGTGCTTCGAGGCGGCCAGTGCCCGTATTCTGTGCGGGCAAACAGTGAAAAGGAGCGGCGTGTCGAATGTCGAGAGGTGGTTCGTTGTCAAAATGTATGGTCCACTTTCGGGGAAGTTTTCGGCGCCGACGACCTCCAATCGCATGACCAAGTGCAGCAACAGCCGTATCAATGCCCTAAACCCTTGATACAAATTATCCTCCTGTCCTTCCGAAGGCGACAACGGAAAAATCGGCCGGGAAGCCGCCGTGGGCGTTCAGCCGGACGCGAAACGGGGTCGTGCCGTTGGGCGGCAACCCATCTGGCAGGGCGATGCTCTGCTGGCGGAAGCCGGTCACGATTCCCTCCGCATCGTAGACGGTCACGATGACCATAGCCTGAGTTACGCTCTGCTCGGGCGCGCCGTTGCGCACCATGCCGGTCACCTCGAGCTGCTCGCCGGAGGGCGCGCTGCTGACCTGCTCCGCAAACAATGGGACGTACCCCTCGTTTAGCGCGCCGGTGGCTTCGCCGCGCAGGATGGTGACTTGGTGGCTGGCAAAGTCCGCCGGCGGCGAAAGAAACAGGATGCCGAAAGGCGCACGCTCGGAGGGTGGAAGGATGGTGGTGGTCAGGAACGTATCTCCCTGCGCAACGGGGTTCCCGGCGCTGTCGAACAGTGTGACCTGGATGATGACATTGGTCAGGCTGTCGACGCCGGTATTGACGACTTCGCCCAGGCACCACATACTGCCGACGGGGGTCTCGTAGAAGCCGACGCCGCGCACGCCGAAGGGGACGGGGGTGGGCGTGGGCATCAAGAAGCTGGGGGCTTCGTAATCCTCTTCCACGCCGGTGGGGATGATGAGCTGTTGCCCGATCTGGAGCAACAACGGGTTGTCGATGCCGTTGGCGGCCTGCAGGGCCTGGACGCTGACGCCGTACTGCGCGGCGATGGAGCCTAACGTGTCTCCCGATTGGATGTAGTAGACGATGGGGGTGGGTGAAAGCGTCGGAGTGGCCGTGTCGGGCGGCATTTGAAAGACCGGCACTTCTGCTGCCGCTTGCGTGGGAGACGTCGTGGCGACCGGCCGGCGGGAGGTCGACGATGGGGTGGCAGTCTCCGGAGTGGCGACTTCCAGTTCCCCGCAGCCGGTCAATGCGACCATCAAAGTGGCACAGATACAAGCGATGTGTAACCTTCTGCTCAAGTTTGCCCTCTACTGTTCCGAAAATAGGGGCTTTGCAGGGGCTCCGCCCCTGCACCCCGCCGGGGGAACGGGAAACCTGCGGTTTCCTTCCGGTTTCCCCGGACCCCTTCCGCAAAT
>JAFGOJ010000115.1 GCA_016926575.1 Anaerolineae bacterium
AGGACTTTGCAGGGGCTCCGCCCCTGCACCCCGCCGGGGAAACGGGTAAACCTGCGGTTTACCTTCCGGTTCCCCCGGACCCCTTCCACAAATGGGCCTGGGTTAACGTCTCAGGCGGCCCCTCTTGCTCCCGCCGGGTCCGTTACCCGGCGGGAGGGTGGGCATCTTCTGCCCTTTAAGGTGCGGCTAATAGGGATACCACCACTCTTTGACCCCGCCCTCGATGTCCCAATGGACGTGTTTGGTCTGCCAGAACGCCTCCAGGCCTTCGATGCCCAGCTCGCGGCCGATGCCGCTCATCTTCATCCCACCGAAGGGACCGGCGTAGTTGTCGGTGAGCGGGTCGTTGATCCAGATCGTGCCGGCCTGCACCTCCTCGTAGAAGCGGCGCACCTTGCGCGCGTCGTGGGAGTAGAGGCAGGCGCCCAGGCCGTACTCGGTGTCGTTGGCCAGGGCGATGGCCTCGTCGAAGGTGTCGTAGGCCATGAGCGGGATGGTGGGGCCGAAGGTCTCCTCGCGCATGATGCGCATCGTGTGATCGACTCCCACCAGCACCGCCGGTTCGAGGAAGAAGCCCTTTTCCACGTCGGGGATTTGCCCGCCGGTGAGGACACGCGCGCCCTTCGAGACCGCGTCGGCGATGTGCTCGATCACTTTGGCGCGGTCGGCCGCGCCGATCATCGGGCCGACGTCGGTGGTGGGCTCGATGCCGGGCCCCAGCCGCAGGCGGGCGACGCGCTCCGCCAGCGCCTCGGAGAACTGGGGCAGCATGGCGCGCGGGACGTAGACCCGTTCGGTGGACGTGCAGACCTGCCCGGTATTGATCAGCGCGGCGTAGGCCAGCGCCTCGACCGCGGCGTCCAATGGCGCGTCGTCGGCGATGACGAAGGGGTCCTTGCCGCCCAGTTCCAAATGAAGGTGCTTCATCTGACCGGCGGTGGCGCGCGCGATGTGCTGGCCGACGGCGGTGGAGCCGGTGAAGGCGATCACGGGCACGTCGGGGTGGCGCACGAGCGTATCGCCCACCGCACTGCCGCTGCCGGTGACGACGTTGACCACGCCGGGCGGGAAGTGGTCGAAGGCCCACTCGACCATGCGCAGCGTGGTGAGGGGCGTCAGGCTGGCCGGGTTTATGACGACCGTGTTGCCCGCCGCCAGGGCCGGGGCGATCTTCCACACCAGGAGCAGGATCGGGTAGTTCCACGGGACGATGCAGCCGGCCACGCCGTAAGGCTCCTTGAGCACCAGCGAAAGCTGGCCCTCACCAGGGGAAGGTGGCACCCGCCCGCGGACGTGGCGGCCCAATTCGGCGTAGTAGTCGATGGTATTGAGCGACCAATCGATTTCTTCTTCGTTCTCAGGGAGCGGTTTGCCCTCTTCGAGAGTCAGCAGGCGGGCCAGGTCGTCGAAGCGATCGCGCATCTTGGCAGCAGCCGCGTGGAGCATGTGCGCTCGTTCGACGGCGCTCACCCGTCGCCAGGCAGGATAGGCAGCCCGCGCCGCCGCCACTGCCCGCGCGGCGTCCTCCGGCGTGCCTGCCGGGACCGTGTCCAGCACCTCCTGCGTGGCGGGGTTGGTGACGGGCATGACGCCTCCGGAGACCGAATCGACCCATTGCCCATCGATCCACATTTTCATAGGAACCTCCGATCATTTGTAGGGGCGACGCATGCGTCGCCCCTACAACAACGGTAACGTATCACGGGCCGGCAGCCCGCACCTCGGTCCACAGCCGCTCGTAGAGCGGGGTGGCGTCGCCCAAATCTTCCAGCCATTCCAGGCGCGCCATGACGTCGTCGGGGGGATAGATGGCCGGTTCGTTGAGCACCTCTTCGTCGATGAAGTCGTAGGCCGCCGGGATGGGCGTGCCGTACCAGGCGAAGTTCGAGTTGGCCGCGGCGATCTCGGGGCGCATCAGGTAATTGATGAAAGCCTCGGCGGTATACTGGCTGGGAGCAGAGGTGGGGATGCAGAGATTGTCGGCCCAGATCGTGCCGCCCTCTTGGGGAATCGCGTACCAGATGCGTTCGTCCTCTTCGGCGGCCATGAAGAAGTCACCGCTCCAGCCATGGGAGATGACCGTCTCGTCGGACGCCAGCAGGTCCTCGTACTGCTCCGAGTCGTAGGCGTATATCCACGCCTTCTGCGCGATGAGCAGGTCGCGGGCTTCCATCAGTTCGGCTTCGTTGGTGCTGTTGAGCGAGTAACCCAGGTACTTGAGCGCCGCGCCGAAGGCCTCGCGGGCGTCATTGAGCATCGTCATCTGGCCGGCGTACTCGGAGGCCAGCTCGGGGTCGAACAAGTAGGCCCAGCTATCGGGCGGTTCTTCGAAGACATCGGTGTTGTAACCGATGCCGGTGGTGCCCCACAGGTAGGGCACGCAGTGGACCATGCCGGGGTCATACGGCGGGTCGGCGAACAGGTCTCCCACGTTGGTGATGTTGGGCAGATTGTCGCGGTTCAGCTCGGCCAGAAGCCCCTCTTCGATCATAATTTCGACCATGTAGTCGGAAGGGACGATCACGTCGTATCCACCAGCGCCGGCCTGCAACTTCGCCAGCAGTTCCTCGTTGTTGGCGAACGTGTCTTCGATCACGTCGACGCCAAACTCCTCTTCGAAGCCCTCCACCACCTCGGGCGCGATGTACTCGGACCAGTTGTAAAGGTGGAGCTCATCGGCCAATTCTTGCTCGCCCCCGCCACCGCCGCCGCCACAGGCGGCCAGCAGCGACACCAACACGACAAGAATTGCACTCGTAGCCAGTATTCGTTTCATCACTTCTCCTCCTGTTTGTACATGATACACTTCGCTTTCAGAGACCACTCGACACCTAGCCCTTGTGACCACCTCCTCCTCTCTGCAACAGCAACGACAGCGCGACCATTATGATCGACACAATCAGCACCATACTTGACAGCGCGTTGATTTCGGGGGTCACGCCCAGCTTGACCATCGAGTAGATGCGCAGTGGGAGCGTGCTCGAACCGGGGCCGGCGGTGAAGAACGTGATGACGAAGTCGTCGACGGAGAGGGTGAAGGCCATCAGCGCGCCACCCAGAATGCCGGGCATGATCAGCGGCAGCGTCACCCGGCGGAAGGTCTGCCACTCGTTGGCGTACAGGTCGCCCGCCGCCTCTTCCAGGGACATGTCGAAGAACGCCAGTCGCGCGCGGACGACGACGGCGACGAAGGAGATATTGAACGCGGCGTGGGAGACGATGATCGTTATCAGCCCCAACTGGATGTGGCTCGTGACGAAGAAGATCAACAGCATGACCGCCATCGCGATGTCGGGGATGATGATGGGCAGGTAGAGCAGCGCGTCGAAGGGCAGCTTGCCGCGGAAGTCGAAGCG
>JAFGOJ010000532.1 GCA_016926575.1 Anaerolineae bacterium
GCCGAAAAGCGAGATTCTGAGGCCCCGAAGGGGCCTCAGAATGACAAAGTGAGCGCTATCTTGGCCTGACGTTTTTCTCTCCGACAGCCTGCTAGAAGCGTGACCTACAATTACAGTCTGGATGCCCTGTCATTCCCACGAAAGTGGGAATCCGCGGGCATGACGATCGGGTGCGTGCTATTTTCGAAGTAGGGGCTGTGTATGGGAAAACGTGAGGAATCGACTGCGCCGGGCCGCGAGCGGCTGAAGGCCGACCTGGCGTTGTTGGCCGTGGCGGCGATTTGGGGCAGCGCGTTCGTGGCGCAGCGGGCGGCGGCCGATCACCTGGGGCCGTTCGTCTACAACGGCGCGCGGTTTTTGCTGGCGGTGGTGGTGATGTTGCCCTTCGTGGCGCGGCGCGGATGGCGCATCCCGCGCGCCGAGTGGCGCGGCGGCGCGCTGGCGGGGCTGCTGCTGTTCACCGCCTCCGCACTGCAACAGGCCGGACTGGCGTTCACCACGGCGGGCAAGGCCGGGTTCATTACCGGGCTGTACGTGGTGCTGGTGCCGCTGTTCATGGCGTTGGGGTGGCGACGCTGGCCGCGCTGGTCGGCCTGGGGCGCGTCGTTGCTCTCTGCGGGCGGGCTGTTCTTGTTGAGCACGGGCGGTACGTCCCTGCAACTGGCCCCCGGCGATGGCCTGGAGCTGGTGGGGGCGGTCTTCTGGGCGCTGCACGTGATCCTCATTGGCCGGTTGGCGGCGCAGGTGGACGTGCTACGGCTGGCGTGGGTGCAGTACCTCGTCTGCGGCGTGCTGGCGCTGGGGGTGGGGCTGGTCTTCGAGCGCCACACGCTGGGCGGCTTCGGCGCGGCGTGGTGGGCGGTGGTCTACACGGCGGTCTTCTCCATCGGCCTCGGTTACACGCTCCAGGCGCTGGGGCAGCGGCTGGCCCCGCCCACAGACGCGGCGGTGATCCTCAGCGGCGAGGCGGTCTTCGCAGCGCTGGCGGGCTGGGTGCTCCTCGGCGAGGCGCTGACGACGCTTCAACTGGTGGGCGGCGGGCTGATGTTGGGGGGGATGGTGCTGGCGCAGGTCGGGAGGAGGCAGGAAGCAAGAAGCAGGAGGCAGGATGCAGGAAGCAAGAAGCAGGATGCAGGAAGCAGGGGTGACGATTGTGCCGCTGCAGGAGGTGGCGGAGTATCAGGTGTGTGAAGCGTTGCAGGGGATCATCTGGCAGGCGGACCCGGTGGAGGTGGTGCCGGCGCACTTGCTGATCACGGCGCAGCGGCACGGCGGGTTGGTGTTGGGGGCTTTCGACAGCGCGGGTCGGATGGTGGGCACGCTGTTCGGGTTCCCTGCGCGCGTCGCGCCGGACAATCGGTTGACGACCGGGCTGGAGTGGGAGCACTGCTCCCATTTCATGGGGGTCGTTCCCGAGTGGCGCGGGCGGAGCGTGGGGCACTTGCTCAAGTTGGCGCAGCGGGAGTGGGCGCTGGCACAGGGGTACGAGCTGGTCACGTGGACCTACGACCCGTTGGAGGCGGCCAATGCCACGCTCAACTTGGGGAAGCTGGGGGCGGCGTGCCGCTGCTACTTGCGCGATTTCTACGGCGAGATGGCCGAGGGCATCAACGTGGGGTTGCCCACCGACCGCTTCGAGGTGGCGTGGTGGATCGGTAGTCCGCGGGTGACGCAGCGCGTGGCGCAGGGGTGGGCGCGGCCCTCGTTGGCGGCGCTGCTGGAGGGCGGCGCGCAGGTGCTCAACCCCGCCCGGCCGCGCCCCGACGGCCTGCTCGAACCGGGTCCGCTGCGCGCACCGGCGGGCGAGAGGGTGCTGGTGGAGATTCCAGCTTCCATCCAGGCCGTCAAAGCCGCGTCGCTGGACCTGGCACTGGCCTGGCGGCTCTCCGTGCGCGCGGCGTGCGAAACCGCGTTCGAGGCAGGGTACGTGGCCGAGGACGTGGTGTGGGGGGAAGATGGGGGGCGGGTGTATTACGTGTTGCGAGTTGCGAGTTGCGAGTTAGGAATTGCGAATAGGGAGAGACTATCTTGGAGAGTCATTCGCAATTCGCAATTCCTAATTCGCACTTTTCAAGGAGGAGAAGATGTTTATTGAACGGATCGAACTGCGTTACGTCCAAATTCCGCTCAAGTCCCATTTCGAGACCAGTTTCGGGCGGGCGTTTGGGCGGGATACGATTGTGACGACGGTGTGGGCCGATGGGGTCGAGGGGTGGGGCGAGACGCCGGTGGAGGACGGCCCGTGGTATTGCCCGGAGACGGTGGAGACGGCCTGGCACGTGCAGCGCGATTTCTTGATACCGATGCTCTTGGGGCAGCGGTTCGAGACGGCGGCGGAGGTGTTCGGGCGCATGGCGCTGGTACGCGGGCACGCGATGGCCAAGTGCGGGCTGGAGCAGGCGCTGTGGGACGTCGAGGCGCGGCAGAGGGGCCTCTCGGTGGCGGCGTTGCTGGGCGGCACCCGCCCACGCATCGAGAGCGGGGTCAGCGTGGGCATCCAGGACACAGTCGACGAGCTTCTGGCGTTGATCGAGGGGTATCTGGCGCAGGGCTACCGGCGGGTCAAGATCAAGATCAAGCCGGGATGGGACGTCGACGTGGTGCGGGCGGTGCGCGCGCGTTGGCCCACCATCCCGCTGATGGTCGACGCGAATTCGGCCTACACCCTGGCCGACGCCGACCGTCTGGCGGAGCTGGACGAGTTCGACCTGATGATGATCGAGCAGCCGCTGGCCTACGACGACATCTACGAGCACAGCCTGCTCCAGCCCCGGCTGCGCACGCCGATCTGCCTGGACGAGTCGATCCACACGCCGGCCCACGCGCGGGCGGCGCTGGAGCTGGGGAGCTGCCGCATCATCAACATCAAACCGGGGCGTGTGGGCGGGCTTTCTCAGGCGCGGGCGATTCACGACCTGTGCCGCGCGCGGGGCGTGCCGGTCTGGTGCGGCGGGCTGCTTGAAGTGGGGGTGGGGCGGGCGCACAACGTCGCCATCGCCAGCCTGCCGGGCTACACCTTGCCCGGCGACGTCTCTGCCAGCGATCGCTACTTCGAGCGGGACGTCATCGTCCAGCCGATCGCGCTCAACGCCGACGGGACCATCGACGTACCGGCGGGTCCGGGGATCGGGGTGGCGGTGGACCATCCGTTCCTCGACCGGCTGACCGTGCGGCGGGAGACCTTCGCGAGCGCCTGACCCAGGCGCTACTCTTCGTCGGGCCTTCAGGGCGGGCAATAGACGATCTCGTGCAGCCCCCATTCGCCCATCAACGCGCGGACCGTCGCGTCCATTTCCGGTGGGTAGACGGGGACGAACGCGCCGGTGCTCAAGCGGCCGAAGACGTTGTAGAAGATCGCGTAGTCCGGCCCCATCTCTCGCAGGGGGTCGTCGGAGATGAAGGCGCGCGC
>JAFGOJ010000116.1 GCA_016926575.1 Anaerolineae bacterium
ACAATGAAGAAAATGTCTCGGGTCGTGTTGAGTATTGGAATGGTTGTCTTGTTAGCGATGGCTGGATGTGGTGGAGGAGAAGAGGCGGCGGTGGTGGCAGAGCCGGTGGGTCTGCCGCCGAGCCGGACGCCCGCCTCGCCCACCACTCAGCCGACCGCCGCACTCACTCCGCCGCCCGCGCCCACCGCTGTGCCCACGCGCCCGCCGTCCCCCACGCCGACGACGGAAGCGCTGTCTCCGCTCCCCACGCCGCTACCGTCGGCCACGCCGCTGCCGCCCACCGAGACGCCCGTTCCTCTCACCCCCATCGGCCAACTGGGGGCGTGGGTGGGGCAAGAGGTGACGGTCGCCGGGCGGGTGGTGGGAACGGCGTCCTTCTCGGCCGGCTTCAAATTCACGCTCGACGACGGCAGCGGGCAGGTGACGCTGCTGATGTGGCACACCGTCTACGACGACTGCTGGGATGCGGCGGGCCTCAACCTCGGTGCGCAGGTGCAGGTGACCGCTCCGGTCGAATCGTACGAAGGCGCGCTCCAGATCGTGCCGACGTGGGGCGGCGGGGTGACGGTTCTCCAGCCCGCCGCGGCCTGGGCCGAGCTGCGCGCGGTCAATACACTGGGTGATGCCGACGAAGGACAGCGCGTGATGATCGAGGGGCAGGTCGTCCGCACGAGCGGTTTCCAAAGCGCGGTGGAGGTCTACGTGGGCGACGGTACGGGCGATTTCAAGGTCTTCATCTGGCGCACCGTGCTCGACCGCATCCTCCAAAACACGGCGCTGGGCACGCCGGGCAGCCACGTGCGCGTGGTCGGCACGGTCACCCGCTACCGGGACGCGCTGGAGTTGGTGCCCACGCTGCCGTACGACGTGGTGGTGGTGCAGATGGCAGAGTAGCAAATTGCGAATTAGGAATTGCGAATTAGGAGCAGGGGATGACGATTCAAGAAGCAGGAATTGGGTTGGCGTGGGCAGTGGCGGGGGCGTTGGTGGCGGCGGCGCTGTCGCTGGTGCCGGCGCTGCACATCTACAACGTGGCCGGGTTCATGCTCATGGCCGTTTCGACGCTGGGGCCGTTTCTCTCCCCCGAACACCTGGCCATGCTCTTCCTGGGCATGGTGACCGCGTACGCGATCGTGAACACGATCCCCAGCATCTTCCTCTCCGCCCCAGACGACACGACCGCCTTCATCGTCCTGCCGGGGCAGAAGTACCTGATGCAGCAGCGCGGCTACGAGGCCGTGGTCCTGACGGGGCTGGGCAGCCTGGGCGGCGTGGCGGTGCTGGGCCTGTTGACGCCGCTCGCCGCGCACCTCTTTCCCGTGCTGCGCTCCATCATCCAGCGCCACGTTCATTGGATCGTGTGGACGATCATCGCCTACATGCTCATGTCCGAATGGCCCAAAGGGACCGACCGCGCTCCGGCCGGGCTGCGCCGGTTATGGGACGGGTGGCGCAGTTTGACGGCCGGTCTGGCGACGTTTCTCCTCTCTGGCGTGCTGGGTTTCTTGCTGATGTACCGCTCGATCCTGCCCGTGCGTTCGGCCTACCAGAATCTCCTGCCGGCGTTCGTCGGCCTGTTCGCCGTGCCGTGGGTGCTGCAGAACCTGCTCTCGCGGGTGACGCTGCCCGAGCAACACGTCGCCGAGACGGTGGACGTCACGCCGTGGTTATTCCTGCGGGGGACCTTTGCCGGGGCGTTGGGTGGGCTGTTCGCGGCGTTCCTGCCCCTGGTCACCGGCGGGCTGGGCGGCTTCATCGCCGGGCACGCCACGGCGCAGCGAGACGAGCGTCTGTTCATCATCTCGCAGGGCGCGTCGAAGGTGGTCTACTACGTTGGAGGGTTCCTCTTTTTCTTCGTGCCGCGGCTGCACATGACGCGCGGGGGCATGGCGTGGATGTTGAGCACGGTTTGGGAGGCCCACACGCCGCACGTCTACTACCTGTCCGTGGCGGCGGTCGTACTGACCGGGGTGCTCTCGTTCTTGCTGCTCCTGCTGCTGGCACGCGTGATGATCAAGGTCGTTGCGCGGGTCAGCTACCGGTGGATCAGCCTGGGGACGCTGGCCTTGTTGCTGCTGATCGTGGGGGCGGTGCCGGCGTTGGGAGAGTGGAGCGGTGGCGCGCCGATCGTTGCCGTGTTGCGCGCGGCGGGCAGCGGATTGCTCGTCTGCGCCGTTTCGACCGGCATCGGTCTGATTCCCGTGCTGTGGGGCTCGCGGCGCATGAACTGTATGGGTGTGCTGCTCGTGCCGGTGGGGTTGAATATGGTGGGCGCGGGGGCGACGGTGGCAGGGTGGTTGCACCTACTATAAATTAAAAATATCAACTGATCAAAGCAGCGACGTCAATTGGGGCGAATGTGGAGGAAGCAGATGGTGCAGAGTCAAAGCGCGATTTCGTCCACAAGATGAGCATCGCTCGCAAAGAGGCGCGTGGACGCGCCTCATCCTATCCTCGATTGAGAAAAGCGACGAATGGGTTATAATCCAGCAGGAGAGCGAAGAAATCGCCCGCATCTTGAGCTCAATCATCATCAACGCCAACAGAAACCAAACGCACTGAGTAACTGCTCAGCTACGCTTCGCGGTTTCCTCATTCGCCGCGAAAGAGGGGGAGTGGGGGTTTTGCGGGCGGCGAAGCCGCCCGCAAAACCCCCATTTTCTCCCTTCGACGCACCAAGTGGGTAACTGCTAGGCGCACAGCCTGAGCAGTTACCGCACTGAAAGGATTTAACATTTTGTCATTTCATCATTTGTCATTTTCTCATTTACTCGTTGCCGGTCTCCCGGGCGTCTGGTCTTGGGACGAGGTGAATCCCGGCACTGCCGCCCTGCTCGACGTGGTCGAGCTCGGTGCGGCGGACCGTGTGCTCGATCTGGGGTGCGGCACGGGCGTCATCGGCGCGGCAGCGGCGCAGTCTGTCCATCAGGGTCACGTCACGCTGGTGGACTGCAACGCTGCCGCGGTGGCCTGCGCGCAGGAAACGCTGCGCCTCAACCGCATCGCCAACGCCGAGGCGCGCCTGGGCGACGGCTGCGCGGGCCTCGAACCCAGCAGCTTCGAGCGGGTGCTGTGTCACCTGCCGCGCGAGCGCGCGGTGCAGGAGGAACTGCTGCGCGGGGCTGCCGCAGTGCTGGCCCCCGGCGGCACGCTGACCTTCGTCGCGCACCGGCAGGCCGGCGTGCGCACGGCCGTCGACATGGCCAGGGACCTGTTCGGGCGCTGCGGCGTGATCCGCCAGAAGAAGGGCTACCATGTCGCCATGGCGCTGCGCCCGCCCGACCGTGCGTATGCCTTGCCCGGCCCCGGTTACGCTATGCACACGGTCACGGTGGACGGCGTGGAAACGAAGGTGGTCGGCAAGCCGGGGGTGTTCGCCTGGGACCGGCTGGACGACGGGACGGCGGCGCTGATTGCCGCGATGGCGGTTGGACCAACGGAGCGGGTGCTGGACATCGGTTGTGGCACCGGCCTGGCGGGGCTGGCGGCTGCGCGACGCGCGCCCCACGGCCACGTGGTGCTGAGCGACGTCGACGTGCGCGCGGTCGAAGCCGCCCGCCGCACGGTGTCTGCCAACGGCGTCGTCAACGCCGAGGTGCAGCTCTCCGACGGCGGCGCAGGCCTGCCCGACCGCAGCTTCGACACGGTCATCGCCAACCCGCCCTTTCACCAGGGCGTGTCGGTGGAGCGAACCGCCGCCCGGCGCTTCATCCAGGCTGCGGCACGCCTGCTGGTTCCCACCGGCCGGCTCTTCCTGGTTGCCAATGCCTTTCTACCCTACGAACCGTGGCTGGCGGAATCGTTCCGCGAAGTGACCGTCGTGTGGGACGATAAGCGGTACCGGGTGTGGGAGGGGGGGAGGAGGGGATGAGGCAAGAAGCAGGGGGCAGGAGCAGTCAGGGCAAGGCATCCCCGAAAACGAACAGGGGCGTGTTCCTCCCCGGCGAACGTAGCCGGAAAAAGCGTTAAATATAGGGATGCCTCGCCCTCACCACGCTCAAGAGACGGCTTGAGCGATGGCCGCGATGTGCGCCGGCGTCGACCCGCAACACCCGCCGACGATGCGCACACCCACTTCATCGACCAGACGCCGAGCCAGCGCGGCCATGTCTGCCGGCGTCGCGTCGTACACGATCTCATCTTCCACCATCTGCGGCAGGCCAGCGTTGGGTTTGATGATCAGCAGCGCCTGCGGTGCCACGTCGTGCATCTTGCGCACCGCTGCTTCGGTCATCTCCAGCGTGTTGCCGCAGTTGGCCCCAATGGCCGTCACCCCCAGGTCCAGCAGCGCCTGCGCTGCCTGCTCGGGGCGGACGCCCATGTTGGTGCGCCCTTTGGTGTCGAACGAGAGGGTGACCGTGAGTGGCAGGTCGGGCGCGGCCTGGCGCGCCCCCTCGACCGCCGCGCGCGCCTCGTCCAGGCTCGCCATGGTCTCCACGTACAGCACGTCGACGCCCGCTTCGGCCAGAGCGGATGCCTGTTCGGCGAAGATGTCGATCGCTTCGTCGTAGGTGCGCGCGCCGAGCGGAGCCAACAGCTCGCCCATCGGGCCGATGTCGCCCGCGACGTAGGCGTGGCCGGCCGCCGCCTCGCGCGCCAACGCTACCGCCCGCCGGTTGACCTCTGCCACCTGATCGCCCAGCCCGGCGTGCGCCAGGCGCGTGCGTGTGCCGCCAAAGGAGCACGACAGAATTAGCCCCGCGCCCGCCTCGACGTAGGTACGGTGAACGCTCAGGATGGCCTCCGGCTGCTGCATCACCAATACCTCGCCCGGAGTGCCCGGCGGGATGTCCAGGTCCTGCAACATCGTTCCCATGGCCCCGTCGGCGACGAGCACAGGGCCCTCTCTCAACCGCGTTACGATGTCCATCACGACGCTCCCAACAGGTCGCGCACGACTTCCACGGCCTGACGCGCATTCTCGGCGTATGCATCGGCGCCGATGCGCTCGCCCCACGCCGGCGACGTCGGCGCGCCGCCGATGATGACCTTGACGCTGTCGCGCAACCCCGCCTCGACCAGCGCTTCGATCACCGTTTCCTGGTTGCGCATCGTGGTGGTGAGCAGCGCCGAGAGGCCCACCACGTTCGCCCCGGTTTCGTGTACCTTGGCGACGAACGTCTCGACCGTCACGTCGGTTCCCAGGTCGTAGACGACGAACCCTGCCGCCTCCAACATCGTCGCCACCAGGCTCTTGCCGATCTCGTGAATGTCGCCCGCCACGGTGCCGATGACGACCGTGCCCGGCGTCGTGCGCACCTGCTCGCGTGCCTTCAACGCCGGCCCCACCACCTCCATGGCCGCTTTCATCGCCTCACCGGCCATCACCAGGTCCGGGATGAAAAAGTCGCCTGTATCGTACCGCAGGCCGACCTCGTCCATCGCCGGGGAGAGGACGTCGTCGACGATAGCGAGGGGGGCCATACCACCGGCGAGCAACTGCTCGGCTACCTCGCGAGCCTGCACTGCGTTTCCTTCGATCACTGCCAGACTGAGACTGTGCTTTTGTTCATCTGTCATTTGTAAACCCTGCCTGTGTGTCAAATTTGTACCTTCTCAATAAAGCGGGGGAAGAGGGGGTTTTGCGGGCGGCGAAGCCGCCCGCAAAACCCCCCACCCCTACTTTTTGAGAAGATACTCAAATCTCATCTTTCCAGAAGCCGGAGTTCCCAGAAAGGCCGAATGCCAGTTCAAGACGACATCGTCATCGCCAACCGGGCGGCCAGATCGCGCAGTTGGGTAAAGCTGACCGGCTTGATCAGTACCAGGTCGGCTTGCTCTTCGAGCACCTGCGCCGTGCTGGGGTCGGCGGTGGTGATGAGTACGCGCGTCGCGCCGAGCCGCGCGTCGGCGCGGATGTGCTGGAGGATGTCGACGCCGGAGACGGAGGGTAGGTGCAGGTCGAGCACTACGACGGCCGGCGCTACCTCCGCCAGGCGGTCGAGGGCCTTTCGCCCGTCGTTGATCATCTGCGTCTCGAAACCGGCCGACAGCAACGCCTGGGAGAAAATCTCCGCCAGGTCGGCGTCGTCCTCTACAACCATTGCCAGAGGTTTATCGCCCATATAGTTGTCCTACTCCTTGTCTGCCGGCGTGAGCGGCAAAAGAATCGTGAACGTGCTCCCGCGTCCCACTTCACTTTCCAACAGAATCTCTCCACCCATCAGGGTGACCAACTGTTTGGCGATGGACAGCCCCAAGCCAACGCCTATCTCCCGCCGCGTCAGCGAGTCGTCCGCCCGGCGGAAGGGCTCGAAAATGTCCTGGCGCACCTCCGCGGGGATGCCGGCCCCGGTATCCGCAATCTCGAACGTCCAGTGCTCGGCGTCGGGGCGCAAGATGCGCAGCTCCACGCTGCCCTTTTCTGTGAACTTGATGGCGTTGTTGACCAGGTTGGCCAGAACCTGGTGCAATCGCTGGCGGTCGGCCAGCACCAGCGGCGGCACGTTGTCTGCGATGTGGTGGGTCAACGCCAACCCCTTGCGCTGCGCCAGGACGGCCATCCCGGCGAATGCGTCGTCGACCAGGTCGATGGGTTTGAAGGGCGCGACGCACAAGGCCAGCGTGCCCGCCTCGATCTGGCTTTGGTCCAACAGATCGTTCACCAGCACCGATTGGCGCTTGGCGTTGGCGGCGATGCGCCCGACGACATCCAACTGTTTCTCCGAAAGTGCGCCGTAGATGGTCTCTTTGAGCATGTCGGCGTATCCCAGGATGGCGTTGAGCGGTGTGCGCAGTTCGTGGGAGACCATAGCGACGAAGCGGCTCTTCATCCGTTCGAGTTCGGCCTCACGGGTGACGTCGTGGAAGACGGCCACGACCCCCGTGGCGATGCCGGCGTCGTTGAGGACGGGGGCAAAGCTGGCCGAGAACGTCTTGCGGCCCCAGTCGAAGCGGAATCCGGCGCGCCGCGTCTCGCGGCTCTGCAACAGGCTGCGGATGACCTCCCGGTTCTCTGCGTTGACCGTCTCGCCCAACAGCGCATCGACCCCCCTCCCGACGATCTCTTCGGCCGGGCGTCCCAAGAGGTAGACGATGGCCGGATTGACCATCGTCACCTGGCCCGTGTTGTCGAAGACGGCTACCCCGTCGGCGATGCCCTCGAGGATGGCCTGGTTCTCGTTGAGCGCCTCGGCCAGTTCGCGCGTGCGCTCGGCCACGCGCTGGTCGAGCACTGCGTTCAACGTGCGCACCTCCTGCAGGCTGCGCTCCAGGCTACGCGCAGAGATCCAGGCCACGAATGCGACGACGAAGAGGGTAATGATCGCAAACAGGTTGGGTATCCATCCCAGCCGAAATGCGATGAACGAAACGATTGCACTGCTCAATGCGGCCAACCCAAAGCTGGCGGAGGGGTGAAGCAGCACACTGGAGATCGTGATCGGGATGGCGAAGGTCAACAGGCTACGGCCCTCTGCCACTTGTTGGGGCTCGTCGATCAGGGCCGCCATAGCCGTTATCAACAACACGAAAAGAACCCGCGCCAGGGATCCCGACCCGTACCGGTTGATCAGGTAGATGCCCCCTATGCCGGCCATCATAGATAACACGCCGACATAGAGAGTGCGAATGCTGGGATCGCTCTCGACGATGTCGTATGCGAAGGTGGCAAGTAGGCCAATGAACGAGAAGAAGAACAAACTCAACAGCAGGACATTGAGCAGCCGCGAGCGCCGCCGATCGTCGGGGTCGGTCGCTGAGGTATCCAGAAACTGCTGAATGAGCTTGATCATCGGACCTAACGATCGATCTGGGGAAGGCGGTCCATCCCCGCAGCCTGCGCTGCGTGCGAGGCAATCGCCGTCAACTCGGCCACGACCTCTGTAGGCAGGTCCTTGGGCTGGTAGGCCGCGATCAGCGTTTCGGCCCGTTCGTGGGCGCGTTGGAGGGTGCTCTTGCCGCCTTTGCGCTCCCAGTCGCGGCGGAAGTCGCGGTCGACGACGGCGCTGGGGATGAACAGCTCTTCGCGGAACCAGCGGCGGGTGTGCGGCGTGGCCAGGAAGTTGCCCGCGTGGCCCACCTGGCGGATCAGATCGACCGCGATGGGGGTTTCGCGCGGGGTCACGCCGGCGACGAGGCGCTTGGCCATCCCGACGATCTCGGCATCGATGACCAGCTTCTCCAGGCTGAAGCAGCTCTCGAAGTCCATCATTCCCGGCCCGCTGATCATGTTGATGCCGGTCAGCGCGCCCAGGATGGCGCCCATGCCGCTTTCGAACCCGCACTGTGTATCGACCATTTTCGCGTCCGACATACCCAGGTAGGCGTGGGTGGGCAGGCCCAGGTGCTTGCCGACCTCGGCGTAGGAGCAATCGATCATCATCGTCTCGATGGCGCCCATGGGGGTCGTGCCGGTGCGCATATCGAAGGCGGCGGGGGACCCGCCCCAGACGATGGGCGCGCCCGGGTTGGTCAACTGGTGGATGGTGATGCCGCTCAGGTTTTCGGCGGCGTGCTGCACCACCGCGCCGAGGAGCGTGGCCGGGCCGGTCGCCCCGGTCAGCGGCATGCTGACCAGTTCGGCGGGAATCGAATACGTGGCGCAGTCCATCAGATTCTCGCACGTGATTTCGGACCACAGGAGCGGCGGCGAGGGGCAGACGTCGAACACGGCGCTGGGTTTCGCGGCCAGGGCCGCTTCGCTGCCGGCCAGGACCACCAACAGGTCCTTCATCACATGCCACGTCTCCACGGCGAAAGCGCCGGTGACGATGGGTTTGCGGGCGTAGAGCAGCGCCAGGTAGAGGCGGTACAGGTCGGAGATCGCTTCGGGGACGTCGGCGCAGACGAGGGCCGTGCTGATGGCGTCGATGGCGGGCAGGCTGTCGGCGAGCCTGGCGTAGCGGACGAAGTCGGCTGTGACCGGCGCGCGGGACGTCGTCGCGTCGACGTCGAGGATCTCAATCGAGGCCGAGCCGGGGTCGAACTGCACGCTGTCCCAACCGTAGTGAACAGTGGGGTTGCCCTGGAAATCGTAGAGGTGGAAGGAGCGGGGAACCGTCTCCAGCGCGCGCAGAGCTAAATCCTCTGGGATGTAGGCCACCTTGGCGGCCATATCGACCCGCGCGCCGTGGTCGCCCAACAGAGCCAACGCGCGGTCGGAATGGACGCGCACGCCGGGGTCGCGCAGCAGTTCGATGGCTTCGTCGAGGACTGTCTCTATGGTATCGGATGAGAGAAACCTCAATTCTGGTCTCACGTATCACCTCCTATCGCGTATGTCGCACAGTATAGCGCAGGAAATAAGAAAAGACAAATAGGGC
>JAFGOJ010000117.1 GCA_016926575.1 Anaerolineae bacterium
GAAGGGGCCGCGAAGCAATCTCCTCATCGCGTTTTGGGGATTGCCCCCGATTTCTCGGGGACAGGCTTCGGGCGCTAACGCGCCCTCACAATGACCCGCCGGCGGGAAGGCTGAGCAGTTACCATGCCAGGTAACTGCTTAGCGGGAGCTTCTTAAGCTTCCGGAAAGATTGAAACAGCACACAGGTCAAGCAGTTACGATCATTCAATCCAGTAGGGAGACTATGGGTTTCGTTACAATTGTCGTTTGGTTTGCTGCGTCTCTCATTTTCATACTCGGACCAATCATCCTGATCCACGAGCTGGGTCACTTCTGGGCTGCGAAACGATCCGGCGTGCGCGTCGAGGAGTTCGGCATCGGCTACCCGCCACGCATGATCACGCTGGCGGGCCAAGAAGGCTCGCTGGTCATCAACGACATCCCGATGGTCATCCCCGGCCGGCTGCGCCTCCCGCTCGGGCTCGCGCGCGGGCAGCGCGTCGAGGCGCTGGTCAAGGCCGAACAACCCGGCCCGTACCGCATCCAGCGCCTTGCCTTCGCTCCCGACCACCTGCCCGAAGACGCCTTCCCTTCCTACGAAGACACCGAAAAGGGCAGAATTTACCGTGGTACGCTGACGTCCTACGAGCCAAGCACGCAGTACACGCTGAACTGGATCCCCTTCGGCGGGTTCACCCGTATGACCGGTGAAGAGGACCCCAGCGACCCGCGCAGCCTGTCCGCCCAATCCAAACGCGCCCGGCTGCTCGTGCTCGCCGCCGGGTCGCTCGCCAACCTGTTAGCGGCGTTCCTGCTGCTGACTGCCGGGTACGTCTTCGGCCACCCGGAGCGGTTCTACGTCCGCGTCAGCGAGGTCATCCCCGGTTCCGCCGCCGAAGCCGCCGGCATCCTGCCCGAAGACGTGATCACCGAGATCAACGGCGCGCCCGCCGAGTCTGAAACGCCCTTCGACGCGCAAGAGAGGCTCCGCAGCGCCATCTCCGCCTCGGCCGGACAACCCCTCACACTGACGATCCTGCGCGACGGCACACCATTGGCAATCGTGGCCGTGCCATCCCGCGCCGAAGATGGATACGGCTTCCTGGGCATCGGCATGTTGGATATAGAGGCCCCCGGCGGGCCGACGTTCTACTCCATCCCTCGCGCAGCCGCGAGCGCGCTGGGAGATATGGGCGACGTTATCCTCAGCGTTGCCCAACTGCCCAGACTGTTGATCCAGGGAGACGTCGCGCCTCAGGACGTCCAGCCCACCAGCGTCGTGGGCATCAACGAAATCGTGACCATCTCGCTCCAGGAAAGCCTGCGCAACAACCGGCCCTGGTACGCGCTGAACACCGCCGCAATGGTCAGCCTGGCCTTGGGGCTGACCAACCTGCTGCCCCTGCCCGCCCTCGACGGCGGACGGATCGTGTTCGTCCTCATCGAAGCCATCCGCGGGCGGCGCATTCGGCCCGAAGTCGAAGCCAGCATTCACTTCGCCGGCATGGTGATCCTCCTGGCACTCCTCGCCGTGGTGATGGTCCGCGATATCGTCAACCCCGTCTTGCCTTGGGAAATCTTGAACCAATGAACATCGAACTGGCACAAATCCTAAAAGAACTGGAAACCGAGCTGCCCCCTCGCCCGCACCTCTACCACCTCTCGAACCTGGAGCGAGAGGATGTGGCACAGGTGCGCGAGATATGGGCCACACTGCCGGAAGACCGCCGCCTGGACGTGATCCAGACGTTGGCGGAAATCGCCGAGCAGGATTTCGAGACCAACTTCGGGCAGATGTTCCGCATATCCCTGGACGACCCTCACCCCGAGGTTAGACGCCACGCTGTAGACGGGCTGTGGGAAGACCACGACGTGCGCCTGGTTCCGCTCCTGGCCACGCTCCTTGCAGAAGACGCCGTGCCCGAGGTGCGCGCAGCCGCTGCAACCTCGCTGGGGCGCTTCCTGCTGCTGGGCGAGCTGGGCAAAATCCGCCCAACGCCCCACCGCCAGGCCTACGACGCGTTGCTCGTCGCCTGCCAGGCCCTGGGCGAGACGATCGAAGTCCACCGCCGGGCGCTGGAATCGATCGCCTACTCAGAAGAAGACACCGTCATCTCTCTGATCGAAGAGGCCTACCGCAACGCCGACGAGCGCATGCGCATCAGCGCCGTCTTCGCTATGGGCCGCAATGCCGACGACCGCTGGACACCCTACGTCCTCGCCGAACTCTACAGCGTGAACCCGGAAATGCGCTACGAGGCCGCTCACGCCTGCGGCGAGCTGGCTATCGAGCAGGCGCTCCTCACATTGATCGAGATGGTGGACGACGTCGACCCGGAGGTCCAGGAAGCCGCGATCTGGGCCCTGGGGCAGATCGGCGGCGACGAGGCTCGTAGCGTGATCGAAGCCTGCGCCCGCGGCAGCGATGAAGTCAAACGCACCGCCGCCGTAGACGCGCTCCGTGAACTGGAATTTCTGCACGGAGACCTGGGGGCGCTCTTGCTCCCCTTCGATCTGGATGAAGGGGAGGACGACGAGGACGAGCTGTGAGCAGGCGCGTCCGGTTGAACCTCTGGCTCCTATCGGCTATGCTGGTCACAGCGATGGCCGCTCCCACCCTGGCCCAGGAATCCCCTCCCATCACCGTCGCGGACGCCCACAGCTACACCTTCGGCCAGCAGATCACCTTCGACGTCGACGTCTCGTCGCCCACGCCGGTCACCGCGCTCTACCTCTACCTGCAAACCGAAGGCGTCGCCTACGGCGTGCCCCACCCCGTGCCCATCACACCCGGCACCGACGTGCACACCTCCCTCCAACGCGACCTCCATCAGCACCCCCTTCCGCCCTTCGCGCACGTCCAATGGTGGTGGGAGGTGCGCGGAGACGGCGGCGCGCTCCTGACGACGGAGCCGCAGTCGTTCCAGTACGTCGATAACCGCTTCGAGTGGCACACCACCTCGACCGAGCACTTGTTCTTGCACACCGTCGTAGACGACCCCGTCTACGTCCAAGCGGCCGTGGAAATCGGCGAGACGGCACTGGCCCGCATCGCGCAGGCCCTCCAAACCGCACCTGTGAGCGGGATCGACGTCTACGTCTACCCCGCCACAGCCGACTTGCGCGCCGCGCTGGAGATGACCGGGCGGGATTGGGCCGGCGGGCAGGCCCGCCCGGAACTGGGCACCGTCCTGGTCGCCGCGCCGCCCGACAGTTCCGCACGCACCCGCATGGAGCGGGACATCCCCCACGAACTGACGCACCTCCTCGTCTACCAGGTGACCGGGCCGGAAGGCTACCCCTACGTGCCCGCCTGGCTGAACGAAGGGCTGGCGACGGCCAACGAGCTGCGGCCGGACCCTGAGCTGGAAGTCGTCTTGGAGAGCGCCCGCGCCCAGGGCCAGCTCGTGCCGTTGAGCGACCTGTGCCCCCCCTTCCCCAACAGCCGCGACACGGCACTGCTCTACTACGCCCAGAGCGGCAGCATCGTCCGGTACGTGCGCGAACAGTACGGCAACTCCGGCATCCGCGCCCTGCTGACCACTTACGCCGACGGGGCCGGCTGCGAGAGCGGCGTCACCCGCGCCCTCGACGTCACCCCCCAACAACTCGAACTGGCCTGGCGCGCACACCTGGTCGGACTGAGCAGTTGGATGAGCTGGACCGTCGACAACGTCCCCCTGCTGGCAGTGTGGGGCATCAGCCTGTTGCTGGCTGTGCCGATGGTCGGGCTCGGGCAGCGCCGCCGGCGTGAAAAGAAGAAAGAAGAGGAATAGGCTATGTCCTTGCTCGTATTCGACCTGGAGACCCAGTTGACTTCCGACGAGGTGGGCGGGTGGAACCACATCCGCGATATGCGCCTCTCTGTAGGCGTGACCTACGATCCCGCCGCCGACCGCTACGAAACGTATTACGAAGCCGACGCGCTGCGTCTGGTGGCCGACCTGCGCGCCGCCGAGCGCGTCGTTGGCTACAACCTGCTGCGCTTCGACTACGAGGTGCTGCGCGCCTACACCAACGACCCCCTGCGCGACCTGCCCACCGTCGATATGCTGGCCGACCTGTACGGCCGGCTCGGCTGGCGACCCAAGCTGGACGACGTCGCTGCGGCCACGCTGGGCGAGCACAAGAGCGCCGACGGGCTGGCCGCCGTGCGTTGGTTCCGCGCCGGGGAGATCGGCAAAGTGTCCGACTACTGCCGGCGTGACGTCGAGGTCACCTGGCGGGTGTACGACTTCGGCCGCCAGAACCGGTACGTATCCGTCTTCGACCGGCGCGCGCCCCGCCGGGTGGCGGTTGTGTGGTAGCTCCGCCCTCGCCCGCTTTAGAGCCTGTGGAGGTAATGCGATGGAAGATCGACTTCAGGCATCCCACGCGCGCCTGCACGCCCGCGTCGCAGGGCGCGTCCAGGGCGTCAACTTCCGCTACTACACGGCCCGCACGGCCCAAAGCCTGGGCCTGACCGGCTGGGTCGCCAACCGTCCCGACAACACCGTCGAGGTCGTCGCCGAGGGACCGCAGGAGGCGCTGGAAGAGCTGCTCGCCTTCCTCCACCACGGCCCGCCATCCGCCTACGTCACCGACGTCACCCCCGAATGGCTGGGCGCGTCCGGAACGTTCGCAGACTTCAGGGTGCGACATTTATGAACGAACACCGCGACCGCCACCGCCTGGCCTGGTTCATCCTTCTATCCTCTTTCTTCCTATGCGTGGCTCTGGCTATCGGCACCCCCCTGGGCGTGCGCCAGTTCATCCGCACCGCCCGCGTCCGCCAGGAGGTCGTCTTGGAACCCCAGCGCGGCACGCCGAGTATGCAGCGCGGAGGCGCGGGCCCGGTCGAGGCCGTGATCGAGCCCATCCCGAACATCCTCCCCAATACGTTCATCGCCACCGACGAGAACGCGCACAGCACGCTGACGATCTACGTTCCGAGCAACGAGCAGGTCGCCGCCGCCACCGTCCAGATCTACAACAGCACCGATCTGGTCTTCGTGAGCGCCCGTTCCCCCCGCTTCGACGTCAGCCCCCTGCCCCACGCAGCCGTCATCCAGGTGACGAGCGGGCGGGTGCGCGTCACCGTTGCCGAGGTACACGGCCGGCCCACGGTCGTCACCTTGCACACGCCCCACGCCAGCGCTGCCCTCAGTGAGGGCAGCTACGAGGTGCGCGTCAACGCCGCCTTCACCGAATTCGCCGTCCGTGAAGGCGTGGCCGAAGTCAGCAACGACAACGACGCGCAGATTTCGCTCGGCCCCTCCGAGCGAACCATCGCCCGCCCCGGCGCAACCTCTCTCGCATCGTTCGAAGGGGAAAGGAACCTGCTCTCCAATGGGAATTTCGACCAGGCCCTGGAGCGATACTGGGACGTCTACGAGCGGGACGTGCAGAACCAACCCGGCGGCACGGTCGGAATCACCAGCTTTGGCGGCAGGAGCGCGGCCCGCTTCCAGCGCCTGCAAGAGGGCATGGGCCACGCCGAGGTGGGCATCCAGCAGACCGTCAACTACGACGTCCGCGATTTCTCCTCCTTGACCCTGCACTTGAACATTCAGATTCTCTACCAAAGCCTGCGCGGCTGCGGCACGCTGGGTTCGGAATGCCCGATCATGATCCGCATCGCCTACAAGGACGTCGACGGCACCGACCGCGAGTGGTACCACGGCTTCTACGCCCTGGACGCCGCCGAAAGCGACCTGCTGGCAGCCTGGGACGAGCAAGTTCCAGGCAGCACGTGGTATACGTTCGATTCGGGGAATCTGATGGAACTGTTCGAGCGCCCCCCGGCGAGCATCAAAGAGATCGCCATCTACGCCTCCGGACACGCTTTCGACGCCCTGGTGACTGAGGTCGAGCTGCTGGCACAGGAGTAAGGCGTGCGCATCCTGCTGGTGGAACCGTACTACGGCGGCAGCCACCGCGCCTGGGCCAGCGGATACGCCCGGCACAGCCAGCACCAGGTGGATCTGCTGACCCTGCCCGCTCGGTTTTGGAAGTGGCGCATGCAGGGTGCGGCGGCCACGCTGGCCGAACGCGCCCACACCCTCACCGAGCGCCCCGACCTGCTGCTCGCCACCGACATGCTCAACCTGCCCGCGTTCCTGGGCCTCACCCGCCGCCTCTGGCCCGGCCTCCCCACCGCCCTCTACTGCCACGAAAACCAGCTCACCTACCCCTTCCCGCCCGGCGAAAAGCGCGACCTGAGCTACGGAATGATCAACTGGCTGTCGATGCTGGCCGCGGACCGCGTCTTCTTCAACTCCCACTACCACCGCACAGACTGGTTCGAAGAGCTGCCGCGCCTGCTGAAACACTACCCCGACGCCACGCACCTGCATCGCATCCCAGAGGTGCAGGCAAAGTCGGCGGTGCTGCCGGTGGGATGCGACCTGCGCCGCTTCGACCCGGCGCCTGCGGAGCGCCGCGCCGACGCCCCCCCGCTGGTGCTATGGAACCAGCGCTGGGAGTACGACAAGGACCCCGCCACTTTCTTCCGCGCTCTGTACGCACTGGTCGACGAGGGGGTGCCGTTTCGCGTCGCGTTGGCGGGGGTGAACGAGCGCCAGGTGCCGCAGGAGTTCCAAGCAGCGCGGGAACGCCTGGGAACGCGCGTGGTCTACTACGGACGCGCCGGGGCAGCACAGTACGCGCGCCTCTTGCATCAGGCCGACGTGGTGGTGAGCACCGCCATCCACGAGTTCTTCGGCATCGCCGTGGTCGAAGCGATCTACTGCGGCTGCTTCCCGGTGCTCCCCCGCCGGCTGACCTACCCCGAGCTGCTGCCCGCGCCCGTCCACGCTCAGTGCCTGTACGACGACTTCGCCGGGCTGCTCGACCGGTTGCGCTGGGCGCTGACACAGCGCGCAGCGGCCCGCGAAATCAGCGCGCCGCTGCGTGAGGCCGTCGCCCGCTTCGATTGGGCAGTGGCAGCGCCGACGTATGACGCGACGCTGTCGCGCTACTCACTCACCTTGAACATCCACACGTCGTAGGAACCCGCGCCGTAAGCATTCGTGTGGCCGACGAGAACGTACCCGCCGTCTGGAGCGGCACACAACGCGCTGCCCCAATACGCGTCCGGCCCGCCAAACGTCCGCGCCGCGATCAGATGGCCCTCGCCATCGATCTGCAACAAAGAGGCAACTTCCGCGCCACCCAAGAATGCCGCTGACGCCCCGGCGATGACGTAGCCGCCATCATCGGTCTCGTAAACTGCGTTGGCGTAATCGTAATAGCCGTTGTCGATGGCAACGTACGTTTGGGACCAAACTTCGTTCCCCTCGGCGTCCGTTTTGATCGCTTGAACGTCCATCAGCATGCCGGCGGAAAAGTGATTCTCCTCACCGACGATGATGAAACCGCCATCGCGGGTCTCACGGACGGCATTGCCCCAATCATAGCTGGTCAGGTCGCCCAACACACGCTCCCAGACCACGTTCCC
>JAFGOJ010000533.1 GCA_016926575.1 Anaerolineae bacterium
GAAAATAGCACGCCCCCGATCGTCATGCCCGCGCAAGCGGGCATCCAAACCCGCGACCAGTGGATTCCCGCTTACGCGGGAATGACGGTTTGGGCCACGCCGTCATTTTCGTTTATCGGTAGAGAGCAAAGCAATCATGGCCTCTACTTCGAAAATAGCCCGCCTGTGTAGGGGCGCGGCGTCGCCAGAATCGCATGAGTAACGCTGTTTTGACTTGACATGAACCGCTCCGCATGGTACACTATCCATGTCACTTTGTAGAACTTTGTTCCACTAATTGGGAGCCTGACGAGGAGACCCGATGGCGAAATCTTCTTCGGTTAAGACAATCGACCGTTTGTTGGAGATTTTGGACTGTTTTTCCCCTGAACACTCCGCCTGGTCGTTGACGGAATTGAGCGAAGCGCTCGATCTGCCCAAAAGTACGATGCACCGCTTTCTGATGGCCATGGAATATCACGGTATCCTCCGCCGCAGCGCAACGGATAAACGCTGGCGGCTCGGCTACCGCCTGACGATCTGGGGTGAGCTCGCCGCGCAAAGTACGGGACTGCAACACGTCGCCAGGCCGGTGATGCGTGACCTGACGAAGGCCACCGGTGAGATGTCGCTGCTGACGATCTACGAGCACCGCGAGGTCGTCTGTATCGAACGTATAGAGACTGCCCACTCGGTGCGCCTGGCACTGAGCGTCGGCCAGCGCCAGCCCCCCCACGCCGGTGCCTCCTCCAAAATCCTGATGGCCTTTTTGCCGGAGTCCGAGATCGAGGCCATCCTCCAGGAGCAGGGACTGCCCAAGTTGTGCACCAACACGGTGACGGCCCCGGACGTCCTGCGCGCCGAGTTGGAGAAAATCCGCAACCGCGGCTACGCGGTGAGCGTCGAAGAGACGGACGTCGGCGCGTGGGGTGTGGCGACGCCTATCTTCGACCGCGACGGCAACGTCGTCGCCTCGGTCGGTGTCGCCGGACCGCTGCTGCGCTTGACGGGCGATCTCACCGAGTCGTGCGTGGCGGAATGCCGCAAGGCAGCGGAGCGAATTTCCCTTCTCCTTCAGAAGGGCGTGGAATATTGACGATTACGGATGGGAGGCAAATCATTCCAATGGCTGCTGAATCGATGATCAAGTTGACCCGGGGTGTTCCCCCGGCCGAAAGTTTCCCCGCCGATAAGCTGGCCGTGTGCGCGGCGGAGGTCCTGGCCCAACACGGCGACATAATCCTCCAGTACGGCCCCTCGCGCGGCTTCCCCGGTCTGCTGGCCTTGATCGCCCAGGAAACAGGCGTCGCCGAATCTCAGGTCATCATTGGGCAGGGGTCGCTCCAGCTTCAGGACCTGTGCGCGCGGATGTTCGTCGAGGCGGGCGACGTGGTTTACACGGAAGACCCCTCGTACGACCGCACGCTGACGGTGCTTCGCCGTGCCGGCGCGCGCGTGGTCGGCATTCCCCTCGACGACGACGGCCCGAATATCGAGATGCTGCAGAATCGGCTGCAGGCAGGCGAGCGACCGGTTCTTTTTTACATCATCCCCGATTTCCAAAATCCCAGCGGCACGCTGCTCTCGCTCGAAAAGCGCCAACGCATCGCCGCCCTGGCCCAGCAGTACGGCTTCTGGGTCATCGAGGACGTGCCCTACCGCAAGCTGCGCTATGCTGGGGTGGATCTGCCCACGCTGTTCGAACTGGCGCCCGACCGCGTGATCCAGATGTCGTCCTTCAGCAAGTTGATCAGCCCCGGCCTGCGGGTGGGGTTCGCCGTCGGCCCGGAACCGGTCATCGGCCAGCTGGCCAAGATGGCGGAAGACACGTACATCAACCCCAGTTACCTGAACCAGGCTATGGTCGCCGAGTTCGCCCACCGCGGTTGGTTGGATGCGCAGATCGAAGTGTTGAAGCAACTGTACACCCCGCGCCTGCAGGCGATGCTCGCTGCGCTGGAAACCTACCTGAGCGGGCGCGCCGACTGGCGCACGCCGCAGGGCGGCTTCTTCGTCGGCATGACCCTCCGCGCCGAGGTGAGCGCCGACGACCTGCTGCGCCGCGCCCGCGAAGCGAATCTCCTCCTCACCGACGGACGTGGCTTCTTCACCGACGGCGGCGGCGACTGCTTCGTCCGCCTTCCCTTCTGCGCGCTGACGCCCGCCGAAATCGACGTCGCCATCGCCCGCCTGGCTCAGGTCGTGGACGGTCTGGCCTGATCGAAAGGAGCCAATCTGTGACCTCGCTCGACAGAATGATGGCCGCGATCTACGGATCATGCCAGCACCCGCCGGTCGTGATTCCGTACATGCAGTATTACTGGCCCGAGGTGGTCGAACGGCTGACCCCCTTCACCCGAAGTGACTTATTGGAAGGCGCGGTCGCAGATAAGATCGAAGCCATCGCTCAGGTTCACGAATACTTCGATTACGACTGGGTGCGCGTGACCACCGATCCGCCCTGGGGCACCGCCGAGCGCTCTGCCCGGCTCGCCAAACCGGGCGAACCACCGGTGCCCGCCGAACGCTTGTTGGACGAGGGCTTCTACGGCGTCGCCATCGGTCTCACGCGCCGCTTCAAGGACGAGAAGTTCGTCTACGGGCGGGTCTATTTGCCCTACGGGGCGATTTTCCGCGATTTCTCCGACATCGCCGGGGCGATGATCGCCCTCAAGCGCCAGCCCGACCGGTGCCAGGAGATCATCGAGGGCGCGATTCCCCAGTTGCTGGAGGAGGTGCGTGCCTGGGCCGAGGTGGGTGTGCACGCCCTGTGGCTGGGCGAATGGCTCAGCTCGGCCGACGTGATCTCTGAACGCGACTACCTGCGTTTCGTCTACCCCTACGACAAGGTCATCGTCGACGCGGTCCGTGCTGCCGGGATGATTCCCATCCACCATTTCACCGGTGACGCGATCCCGCGCATGGCGTACCTCCAGTCGATGAACCCGCCCATCATCGGGGTCGAGGAGTCGCGCAAAACCTTCGACGTCGACATCGGCAAGGTGCGCGCTGCGGTAGGCCCCGAACAATGCCTGCTGGGCAACGTCGACGTCTACGACGTGGTCGAACGGGGCACGCCGGACGACTGGGCCCGCGAGGTTGAGCGGCAGATTCGCGCCGCCGGCCCGCAGCGCTTTATTGTCTCCTGCGGCAGCCCCATCACCCACGACACGCCCCCCGAGCGTGTGCGTGACTTCATCCAGACAGCCAAAGCTGTCCGCGATCAGTAAAAAGCCTTCAATCACAAAGAGCACAAAGGACACAAAGAAAAATATGTATCTTCTCAAAAAGTGGGGGTGGGGGTTTTACGGGCGGCGAAGCCGCCCGTAAAACCCCCATCTCCCCCCCGACTTATTGAAAAGTTACAAAAATATGAAGGAATTGCGCGAGATTGCCCGAAAAACAGCACGAAGAACAAGAGAATCTTAAGGCGAATGTAACTGCTCAGCCTTCCCGCCGGCGGGTCATTGCGAGGGCGCAAAGCGCCCGAAGCAATCTCCAAGATGCGATTTGGGGATTGCTTCGCCGCCCTTCGGGTGGCTCGCAATGACCCAGCTAAGCAGTTACGAAATATTAAGCGCAGTCTTAATCTTCTTGGCGTTCTTTGCGCCTTTGCGGTAGATTTCTGTTTTTTCAGTAGAGTCATTATTTTCTTTACATTAAAGGAGGAAGACGAATGACGAATTTCAAGGGATTGGACATTCTTGACGGCGCGCAGTTCAGCCGCGAGGATTTGGAACACGTGATGGCCGTCGCGGCGGACTTCCGGCAGCAGTTGGCACAGCAGCCCGGGCTCGACCTGCTCAAGGGCTACGTGATGGGCACGCTCTTCTTCGAGGCCAGCACGCGCACGCGCCTCTCGTTCGAGACGGCGATGCTGCGCTTGGGCGGTGGCGTGGTCGGTTTCGCCTCCGCGGCTGGCACGTCGACCTCTAAGGGCGAGTCGCTGGCCGACACGATCCGTACGGTCGACCAGTACGTCGACGTGATCGCCATGCGCCATCCCGAGATCGGGTCGGCGCGCGTGGCTGCCGAGGCCGCCCAGGTGCCCGTCATCAACGGCGGCGACGGCGCGGGCCAGCATCCCACCCAGGCGCTGCTTGACCTGTTCACCATCCGCTCCGAACGCGCCCAGGTCGACGGCACGACCATCGTCCTGTGCGGCGACCTCAAGAACGGCCGCACGGTTCACGCCGGTGTCGAGCTGTATAAGCACTACGACTGCAAGCTGATCTTCGTCGCCCCCGAGCAGCTCAAGATGCCCGCCGACATCACCGCCCACCTGCGAGCCCACGGCGTGACGGTGGAAGAGACCACCGACATGGCCGCCGCGCTGGCCCAGGCTGACGTCTTCTACATGACCCGCATCCAAAAAGAGCGCTTCGCCGACCCTGCTGAGTACGAGCGGTTGAAGGGCAGCTACGTCCTTACCCGCGAGCTGATCGAGCGCGTCCGTCCCAATGCAACGATCCTCCACCCCCTGCCGCGCGTCGACGAAATCACCACCGATGTCGACGCCCTCTCCAACGCCGCCTACTTCCGCCAGGTGCAGAACGGCGTCACCGTGCGTATGGCTCTGATTGCGCTGGTGTTGGGGAAGGTCGAGTAGGGCGGTTTTCCATAGCCGCCGAAA
>JAFGOJ010000534.1 GCA_016926575.1 Anaerolineae bacterium
CGATTGTGTTTCGTGTTACGTCGTCATCGGGTATAATAGTAGGTGTGCGAGGGACGCACTTTCCTGCGCGCGGAATGGTCGGGAGGGGGGACGGGCCAATGTCCGACAATTGCACTCAGGTAAATATTCTGGTAGTCGAAGACGATGGCATCATCGCAGCGTATCTTTGTCGCATGTTGGAAAGGCAGGGGTACACCGTTGTGGGGCCGGTGCGATCGGGAGAGGAAGCGCTCGAAAAGGTGGAGGCAGTCCTTCCAGACGTCGTGCTGATGGACATCGACCTGGCGGGGGAGATGAACGGCCTTCAGGCGACGGCTCAGATTCGGAAGCAGTTCGACATCCCCGTGATCTATCTGACCGCTTATTTCGAGGATGCGCTGCTGCAAGAAGCCAAGGCGTCCGACCCGTTTGGTTACGTGGTAAAGCCGATCAACGACCGCGACCTCCAGGCGGCCATTGAAGTGGCGCTGTACCGTCACCAACTGGAACAGAAGCTGAAAGCGAGCGAGCGTTGGTTGGACACAACGTTGCGCAGCATCGGTGACGCGGTGATCGCGACGGATGTGGCGGGTAACGTTATACTGATGAACGCCAGGGCCGAGGCGCTGTCTGGGTGGCAACAGGAGACGGCGCGCGGTCGCAGCCTGGTCGATGTGGTACACCTCACTTGCGAGGCAGACGAAACGTGTATGAAGTCTGCGTTCGCCAGGGCCGTCGAGGAGGGCGTCACCGTGAACCTGCCCTGTTGCGAGTTGCAGCAGTCGGAAGGCGTGCGGGTATTGCTCGAGGGGAACCTCTCGCCGATTCGAGACAAAAGCGGGCGGGTCGATGGCCTGGTGCTGGTCTTCCGAGACACCACCGATTACAGACGAGCCCAGCAGGCGCTCCAGGAACGCACCGCGCAGTTGGAGATGTTGCGGGAAGTTGGCTTGGAGGTCACCGGGCAGTTGGATTTGAACGCGGTGTTGAAGTCGATCGCGCGGCGGGCGGCCGATCTGCTGGACGGCACCGGTGGTGGCGTGTATCTCTACCGGCAGGATCGGGACGTGCTGGAGTGGGCCGTGTCGGTGCATCCGAATCCGCCTTTTCTCGGCTCCACGCTTGCCAAAGGCGAGGGGCTGGGCGGCCGGGTGTGGGAGACAGGCCGCGCTCTGTGCGTGGAGGATTATCAGAACTGGGAGGGGCGCGCGGCAGTGCTCGAAGGCGCTGACCTGTTCTCGGTGGTAGGCGCGCCGGTCTGCTGGGGCGACGAGTTCCTGGGGGTGTTGAACGTCGACGGTGGGGCCGGGCGCACGTTCTCCCAGGCCGACGCCGACCTCCTGGCCCTGTTCGCAGCGCAGGCGGCGGTCGCCATCCGCAATGCCCGGTTGTACGAACAGGCCCACCAGCGCAACGTCGAACAACAAACGGTCAGCCGGATTGCCTATGCTTTGAACACGTTGCACGTGCAAGACGCGTTTCCGGTGCTGGAGAAGAGCCTGCGCGAGTTGACAGCCTGCGACCGGGTCAGCCTCGTCTTCCTCGACAGCGAGCGTGGGGAGTTTGTGATCTCCGACGTGTTGACGCCACGCCGGGCGCTACAAAAGGGGGCCAGAATGTCGCTGGAGATGGCGGCCAGTGCCAACGGCCTACTCGCCGGCCGCCCCCATTGGACGGACGATCTCGAAACCGAGCGTGACTTCCTGGCCGAGCGGTTGCTTCTCGAAGCGGGCTTTCGCTCGCGGGTCAATCTGCCGCTGATTTTGGGCGGAGAGGGGATCGGTGCGCTCAATCTGGCGAGTGTCCATCCGCACCATTTTCGGAGGGACCAACTGCCGGTTTTCGAGCAGATTGCCGATTTGCTGACCAGCGCCATCGAGAACAGCCGTCTGTTTGAGGAGGAGCATCGCCGCCGCCGGGAGGCCGACACGCTGCGCGAAACCGCGCTGGTGCTGACGACGGCTCTGGACGAGCGTGAGGTCGTCGCGCGCATCCTGACCCAGTTGCAGAAGGTCGTGCCTTACGACAGCAGTTCGCTTCAACTGCTGCGGTTTTCTACGAAAGCCGGGGAGCCGGACAGGTTGGAGATCGTGGGCGGGAGCGGGTTCCCTGATCTCGACGGGGTGCTTGGCCTGACGTTCCCGGTCGGCGGCGACAATCCCAACACCGAGGTTGTCCGCACGCGTGCGCCCGTCGTCGTGGCCGACGCCCCGCACGTCTACCGGGATTTTTTGAGCGGCCCGCACCACGATTCCAACATCATCTCGTGGATGGGCGTGCCGGTGTTGATCGGCGACCGGATGATCGGCATGCTCACGTTGGACAAGCGCGAACCCGCGTTCTACACCGAAGAGCACGCCCGGCTGGCGGAGGCCTTCGCGGCGCACGCCGCCGTGGCGATCGAGAACGCGCGCCTGCACCGCCAATTGATCGATTATACCGACCACCTGGAGTCCCTGGTTGACCAGAAGGTGCGCGAGTTGGATATGGCCCGCGCCAAGTTGATCCACGCCGGTAAGATGACCGCCCTCGGCGAGCTGGCGACCGGCATCGCCCACGAGTTGAATCAGCCGCTGACGGCGATTCTCAACGAGGCCAACTACTTGAAAAAGGTGGCCGAGAAGATCGAACGCGACCCGGGTGATGCGTCGAGCTACAATTTCTACGCGATTGGCGAGGACCTGGCCCAGGACGTCTACCGCTGCCGCCGCATTGTCGACCACGTGCGTGCCTTCGGTCATCCCCCTGAGCAGCGCGTCTCTACCGTAGACCTGAACCATTCTATCGAAGAAGGGTTCATTATCCTGGAGGCGCAGTTGAGACGGCAGAGCGTCATCGTGCAGCGGGACCTGGCTCCGGCGCTGCCACTCATCTTCGCCGACCCGCAAAAGTTGGAGCAGGTGTTCATCAACCTGGTCAGTAACGCCACGCATGCCATGGAGGAGATGGCACGCCGGGTAGAGAGCGGTGAGGCCGAGCGCCCCAACTACCGCAAGCGCCTGGACGTATCGACGCGTGTGGAGGAAGGCGCAGTGGTCGCGGTGGTGCAGGACAACGGGTGCGGCATCCCGCAGGCGGTGCGGGATCGTATCTTCGAACCGTTCTTCACTACCAAACCGGTCGGCGTAGGCACCGGCCTGGGCTTGTCGATCAGCGCTGACATCGTAGAAGAGTTCGGCGGCCAGATCTCGTTCGAGAGTGAGGAGAACGCGGGTACGACGTTTACGTTGCGCTTCCCGATCGTTTTCCGGGCGGCGTAGTAGGGGTCGGTCTAGTAGGGGGCGGTCTTAGACCGACCCCTACTACGTTATTGGGCGCGGTATGCGGCTAACGTGCGCTCGCGCGCCCAGGCGTGATCCACGATCGGGGCGGGATACTCCCGCCCGATGACGCACTCCGCTGCGCGTTGAACTGCTTCCGGCATGTTCCACGGCTGGTGGACGAAACGGTTGGGGACCCGCGCCAGCTCCGGTACCCAGCGCCGGACGTAAGCGCCCTCGGGGTCGTGTTTCTGCCCCTGCAACGCGGGATTGAAAATGCGGAAGTAGGGCGCGGCGTCGGTGCCGGTTCCCGCGCACCACTGCCATCCCCCGTTATTCGATGCCGCATCCCCATCGACCAGCCGCTGCATGAAGTACCGTTCGCCCCAGCGCCAGTCGACCAGCAGGTCCTTCACCAGAAACGAGGCTGCGACCATACGCGCGCGGTTGTGCATCCAGCCCGTCCGGTTGAGCTGGCGCATGGCGGCGTCGACCACGGGGAAGCCGGTACGACCCTCACACCAGGCGGCGAACGTGTCCGTGTCGTTCGCCCAGGGGATGGCGTCGTACTTGGGACGGAAGCTGCGCTCGAGGACGTGCGGGAAGTGGGCCAGGATGTGGGCGTAGAACTCGCGCCAGATCAGCTCGTTCAGCCAGACATCGGCGCTGGTACGGGCTGCTGTGGTGGGCGCGGCAGCCCGCGCGGCGAGTGCTGCCACTGCCGCCTGGCGCGCGGAGAGCATGCCGAAGCGCAGGTAGGGGGAGAGGGTGGATGTGCCCTCCCAATCCATCCGGTCGCGGGATGCGTCGTACCGGTAGACCGGCGCCTCGTCGCCTGCGATGAAGTGCTGCAGCC
>JAFGOJ010000118.1 GCA_016926575.1 Anaerolineae bacterium
GATACCATTATAGCATGGGCTTGAAACTTTACAACGTCAGGCTGCCTTCTGCGCATGCTGCAATATAGGAGTATCCGCTTTGGATGATTTGCTCGATTTCTTCCGCCACGCTGCGGTAGACCTCGACCGGCTGCCCGTAGGGGTCTTCGACGCCGTGGGATCGGCCTGCCATCTCTGCGAAGAGGCGCACCTTGCCGGCCGCGCCGGGGAAGGCCATACGCAGGGCTTCGACGTGGCTGGGCGTCATACCGAGGATCAGGTGGGACGTGTGCATCAGGCCGGGGGTGACCAGGCGCGCGCGGTGGTGCGTCAGGTCGAGTCCGCGCTCGGCCATGACCGCGACCGCGTGCGGCGAGGCGGGGCGGTCGTCGGTGGCCCACACACCGGCCGAACCCGCGTGCCAGTGCGCGCGCAAGGGGTCCGCTGCCAGATGCGCTTGCAGGAGCACCTCGGCCATGGGAGAGCGGCACAGATTGCCGGTGCAGACGATGAGAATGGACTTAGGCGTCATCGGTGTGTCCTTTTGGTGCGAGCGCTTCCAGCAGCGCCATCAGCCCGCCGGCGACGACGGATTGTCCGCCCATCAGCATCGGCACATCGATCTCCGACGCGGCACGCGAGAACGCGCGCAGGAAGGGGTCTTCCACCTCGCGCCAGCGCAACAGGTCGGCGTTGAAGCGGTCGGTGGCGGGGGGCCATAGGCCGAGCGCGCCCATGACGACGCGGCTGTCTAGCAGGATGGCCTCGGCCATGGATGCCAGGCGCTCGAAGAACGCCGGCGCGCCGACGAGCGTCAGGTAGTCGGCCAGCAGTGAGCGCACCTCGCCCTGAGCCAGGCGGCCGGTGGCGATCATCCCGCGCTCTTCGACGAACAGGCGCACGAAGCAGCGCGTCTGCTGTTCCAGGGCCGCCCAGGCTGTGGACGAGGAGCGTCCCACGACGGTCAGGTGGCCGCCTTCTTTGGCCATCACCCGCATCACGCCTTCCAGCGGCGCTGTGGGCCAGTCCAAGGCGTCGAGCGCAGCGCGCAGGTGGCGGCCGAGGCGCGGGTGGGCGCGGGCAATCAACAGATCGGCGGGCGTGTCGAGGTCGAAGCGGCTGGCGGCAGAGGCGGGCAGCGCGTGGGTGGGCAGTCCGGCGTCGTTCGCCAGCGTCCACGCCAGGCCGTTGTCGCGCGTCTGCGCGGCGACGAGCGGCAGCACCGCTTTCGCCGGGCGGAAGGCGGCCCAATCGGACGAGTGGAGGTTGTTGGTGATGGCGCAGCGGGGGCAGGCTTCCAGCTCGGCCAGCACGGCGCTCCAATCCTGCGCGCTCATCAACGGGGCGGCTCCCCCGCCGGCGTACAGCAGCGTGTCTGCGTTGTGCGTTTCGATCAGCTCGGCCAGGCGCTGCCCGAAGTGGAACGGGCGGTCTGGGGGATCCGGGATGACCTCGACCGGGGCGTGGGGCAGGGCGCACGTCCACTCTGGATCGTCGGTAGCGACGATGGCGCGGGCGATGCGTCCGGTGTGCCAGAGCGTTTCCAGCAGGTCGCAAGCCGCTGCCTGGCGCGCCTGGCGGATGGCTCTCTCGACGCCGGCGTTGCCGCTGCCGCCGACGAGCATCACAAGTGTGGGGTTGGGGTCGTTCTTAGCGTGCATTTTGGCTGACCAAAGGAGCCCGGCAGGGGCCGGGCTCCTCACACAAAGCCCGCCGGGCGGTTAGCTGACCTCGGGCGTAATCAAACCGTAGTTGCCGTCCCGCCGTCTGTAGATCACGCTGACGTTGCCGTCTTCGGCGTTGAGGAAGATGAAGAACTGGTGGCCCAGGAGTTCCATCTGTTCGATAGCCTCTGGGGGGGCCATTGGCAGCACGTCGAAGCGCTTGATGCGCACGATTTCTCCACTGCCTTCTTCCGTCTCTTCTTCTTCGAGGACGTCCACTTCAGCCAGGAGCTCCTCTTCGGTGTGGTGCCGGCGGTCCTGGCGGCGTTTCTTGTAGCGGGAGATTTGCCGGCGCATTTTATTTAGCGCGGCGTCGATGGCGACAAATATATCGGCGGCGCGCTCTTCGGCGCGCAGCATCGTTCCGCCGGTCCACATGGTCAACTGTGCCACCTGGCGGTCGGCATTCGAACGGGTATTTTCCACGGCCAGGTCAACCCGCACTTCGTCGATGTCCAGATAACGGTCGAGCTTATTGAGCTTCTTGTCGACATAGTCTTTCAGTCTGGGAGTAATGTCCATGTTTCGGGTATTCAGTTGAATGTCCATACAACCACCTCCAAATAAAGTTTGGGCATCGCCTCGGGAGTTGGGGGGGTCCCAACGCGGCGAGGGATGCGGGGCCGATTCATGGCGTGCGGGCCAGGGTCAGTGCGTGCACCGTGGCCGCGTCCGCCGCGTGCAGGGCATCGGCGCAGGCCTCTAGCGTTGCTCCGGTGGTGCAGACGTCGTCGAGCACCAGCACGTGTTTGCCTCTAGCGTATCCGTCGGGGCAGAGGAACGCCTCTGCCACGTTCTGGCGGCGCGCCTCGGCGGCGAGGCGCATTTGCGACCCTGTGTTGCGGGTGCGGATGAGCATGTGTTCGGCGACGGGGATGCCGGTGGCGCGGCTCATGTGGTGCGCCAACAGGGCGGTCTGGTTGTAGCCGCGTTGGTGCAGGCGCTCGGGGTGCAGTGGCACCGGCACGATCACGTCGGTCGGCGGCTGGGGGTGATCCTTCCACCACGTTGCCAGGACGTGACCGAGCGGCTGGGCCAATGCGCGACCGTCGCGGTACTTCAGGCGGTGGACAGCAGCGCGCGCGGTACCCTCGAAGAGAAGAACGGCGCGGACCCTTTCGATCCGCAGGGGAGCTGTCTGGCATCGCGTACATAGGTGGCCTTGTCGAAGGGGCAACCCACATCGCCGGCAGATTGGATCGACGACGTACGGCAGACGGGATGTGCATTCTGTGCATAACCATGTCCCCACGCGGGAGCAGACCAGGCAGCGTGGAGGGAACAACGCATCTAAAACGTAGCGTTCCCAGGTTTTTACCGTGTGAGCGATTGCTTCGATGAAGGGCATAGTGTGGTGTGAACGTCGATACCGGTTGCCGGTATCGATGTTAGAGTCCGATATTGACTCCCTGGAAAATTTCCATCAGCAGCAGGACGGCCGGCCCGAGAATGATGACCAGCAGTGCCGGGAAGATGAGCAGAACGGTGGGCAGGGCGATCATCACCGGGGCCTTGCGAGCGGCCTCCTCGGCCCTTTGACGGCGGCGCACGCGCAGTTGGTCGGACTGGATGCGCAGCACCTTGGCGATACTGACGCCGAGAGCGTCTGCCTGCACGATCGCGGCGACGAACGTGGAGACGTCGGATACGTCCATCATATCGGCCATACCGCGCAGGGCCTCACGGCGCGTCTTGCCCAACTGGATTTCTTGCAGCACCCTGCCGAAGGCGTGCGTCAGTTCGTTGTCCCACTTATCGACCACCTTGCTCATCGCGGCGTTGAATCCCAAGCCTGCCTCCACGCAAATTGTGAGCAGGTCCATGACGTCTGGGAGGGCTTTGACGATTTCCTTTTGGCGGCTGCTGATGCGTGAGCCGAGCATCAGCACGGGGAGGAAATTCCCCAGCGCGGCCAGCACGGGGATGGCTCCTAGGCGCTTGATCATTTCCATGTCGCTCGTGGCGGCGAAAACGATCGCTCCGATGCCGAAGACAGCCGTCAGGACGTAACGGATGGCCAGAAACTCCGTCGCTCCGATTCTGCGGGACACGCCGGCCAATTCCAGCTTGCGGCGCGTCCGGGTGAGCGTTTGATCGGGCGTGAATTTGGAGATGTATTCGGCCAGGTCACGCAGGCGGGGTCGGAGTACGCGTTCGGTGAACGGGAGGGAGAGTTCGATATCCTCCAGCGAGGGAGGTTTTTCCAGCGTGCCGAGCTGGGCCAGGCGGTCTTCGATGCTTTCTTCTTCCTTCTTACCCGGCCCGCCCATACCCAAACCGATAATCACCACGCCGAGAACGACGGCAATGCCGATGATGATTCCTGTACTGGGCATTTTTCTCCTCCCCTATGATTAAACTTCGATATTGACGATCTTTTGGATGACGATGTAGCCTGAGACTTCGAGAATCACTGACAGGGCAATCATCGCCCATCCGCAGGGCTTTTCGATGAGCTGCCGGGTAAATTCGGGGTTGATGAACGAGACCATCACAGCCACGAAGACCGGCAGCGCGCTGACCAGGTACCCGGAATAGCGGCCCTGGGCCGTCAGGGATCGAATCTCGCCCAGGATGCGCACGCGCTCGCGGATGGTGAAGCTGATCGCGTCGAGCACCTCGGCCAGGTTACCGCCCACTTCGCGCTGGACGTTCATTGCTGTGATCATCAGGTCCAGGTCATCGGACGGGACGCGGCGCATCAGGTTGTTGAGCGCGTCTTCGATGGAGATGCCCAACTGCACCTCCCGCACCACGCGGTGGAACTCATCGGACGTTGGGGGGCCCATCTCCTGGGCGACGGCTTCCATAGCTTGCAACGCGCTGTATCCGGCGCGGATGGAGTTCACCATCAGGGTAATCGTATCGCCCAATTGGTCGTTGAAATTCTTGAGCCGTTTTTTCTTCTGCATGCCGATGTAGATGCGCGGCACGAAGAACCCCACCACACCTGCAACGAGGGCGAGCACGGCGGTCCGTGTGAGGATGAAGGCCCCGATCGCCAGCCCGATGACGACGATGACGGTGGCTGCCATGAACTCGCTGACCGTCAATTTCAGATCGGCTTGCGCCAACTGAGACTTCAGATTTTCGCTGAAGCTGCGCCCGGCGATAGCCTTTTCCAGCCGCTCGCCGATGGGCGAACCGCCTTTCTCTTCCCCTTTCTCTGGCTCCGCGCCGAACCCGTATTGTCCAAGGCGGTCCTCGATATCGGATTTGCGTGCGTTGATGACGATGTAGATGCCGTAGCCGATCACCGCTGCCAACACTACAGCGGCTACGCCTAGGATGATCGCATCACTCATGTCCAGCTACCTCCGTGAGCCCCTAGCGACGTTCGCGGATGCCGAAGATGGTCGGTGGCAGGTGGATACCGGCCGCCTCGATTCTTGGCATAAACTTGGGGCGCAGGCCGGTGGCGCGCATACGCCCGATGACTTTCCCGTTCTCGAAGCCTACCTGTTCGAATTTGAAGATTTCCGACATAACGATCACGTCGCCTTCCATACCTTCAACCTCGGCGATACTGACGATCTTACGGCTGCCATCTCGAAAGCGGTGCAACTGACAGACCATGTCGACAGCGGCGGCGATCTGCTCGCGGATGGCACGGTGGGGCAGGTCCATACCCGCCATCAGCACCATATTCTCGATGCGGGCGGTGGCCTCGCGCGGGTTATTGGCGTGAATCGTCGTCATCGATCCTTCGTGGCCCGTGTTCATAGCCTGGAGCATGTCGAAGGCCTCAGGGCCGCGGCACTCGCCGACGACGATGCGGTCGGGCCGCATCCGCAGCGTGTTGATGACCAGGTCCTGGATCGTCACCTCGCCCCGTCCTTCGATGTTGGGGGGGCGCGACTCCAGCGTGACAACGTGTTCCTGCTGCAGTTGCAACTCCGCCGCGTTTTCGACGGTGATGATGCGCTCGTCGTGGGGAATGAAGCCGGAAAGCACGTTCAGGAAGGTCGTTTTGCCCGTGCCGGTGCCGCCCGAGACGATGATGTTCAGCTTGCCTTTGACGCACGCCTTTAGGAACTCCATCCCCTCGGCGCTGACCGAGCCGTACTCGACCAGCTTCTCCGGCGTCAGCGGGACCTTGAAGAACTTACGGATCGTCAGCACCGGTCCGACCAACGAGAGGGGGGGGATGATGGCGTTGACCCGCGAGCCATCTTGCAGGCGCGCGTCGACGTAGGGCACGCTTTCGTCGATTCTGCGGCCCAGCGGCGCGACGATGCGCTCGATGATGCGCATCAGGTGCTCGTCCGACTCGAAGGTGGAGCGCACCCGCGTGAGCCGGCCGCTCTTTTCGACGTAGATGCTCTTTGGGCCGTTGACCATGATTTCGGAGATATCTGAGTCCTGCAGCAAAGGCTCCAGCGGCCCCAGGCCCAGGATTTCGGCCACGATCTGCTCGAAGAGCCGCTCACGCTCGGCGCGGCTGAGCACAATCTGTTCTTCGGACAGGATGCCGTTGTACATTTCCATGATCGTCCGCCGCACCTCGTCCGTGCGGGTGACGTCCATGGTTGGGTCCAGCTCGGCGATCAGCTTGCCTTGGATGCGGGTTTTCAGGTCGCGAAACGCGTCGCGTGCCGGAGACGGGGCGCGGCGGGCGACCTGCTGTTGGGACGAAGCAGCGCTAGATGGGCGGGAGTCTGCTCCGGGCCCGCTCTCCGGCACGTCGCTCTTGGCCTTTTCGATTCTTCTTAACAGAGACATCTACCCATACTCCTTAATGACTTCTACGAGGAGAAGCGGGTTGGTTGGCACTCCTCTACCCCAAAATGCGCCCGAGCAGTCGGCGGCTGGCCTCAGATTCCAGGTCTTCTTCTTCCTCTCCTTCTTCAATAATCGTCAGTTCCTGGATTTTTTCCATTGTGCTCTGGGCGAGGCGCGCGAAGCTTTGCGCCAGCGTGCGGGTGCGCTCGTCGGCGATCAGGGGAATCCCGCGGTTGGCCGCCGACAGCCCGGCGCGCTCGTCGTATGGGATGTGGGCGATGGCCGGCATGAGGGCTTTTTCGATCTGGTCCACGCGCAGGCCGGTTTTTCTATCGGCGTGATTGATCACCAGGCAAATCTTTTCTCTCGGATATCCCAACTTGAAGGACACGTCCAAGAACAGGCGGGCCGACTTGATGGCCGGGATGGTGGGCGTGATGACGAGCAAAATCAGCGTCGCGTCGTCCAGCAGGCTGAGCGTGACGTCGTCCACCCGGCTCCACGTATCGACGATGACCAGGTCGAACGCGCTGCGTAGCATCTCTGTGATAGACCGCATACTCTGGCCCGGTCCGCCCGCTTCTGAATCGCTGGCCAGCAGACTGTCGGCGGCTTCGGGGTGGGGCGGGCACAACAGCACTTTGATGCCCGAAGGATGGGACGTCATCGCGCTGGTCACCATGTCCTTGTCCAGCTCCTGCGTCCTGGCGGTCAGGTCGGCCACGCTGCGGTTGGATTGCAGGTTGAGCATCACGCCGACGTCCCCGAACTGGAGGCTGGCGTCGAACACGCCGACCTTCTTTTCCGTTCCGAACTGGCGTTGGAGCGTGATGGCCAGGTTCGTCGCCACTGTGGTCGACCCCACGCCGCCCTTGGGTGCGAAAACGGTCACCATGTGGCCCATCGCAACCCGTTTGCGCACCTGGGCGACCTGTTCGACCGCCGCCGCCGACGGGGCGATGCGCGCGGCTTGCTCTTTGCTGATGTGGTAGACGCGCCGGATGGTGCCGACGAGCTCGTCCCCGCTGGGCGGTTTGACCAGGAAGTCGCGCGCGCCCGCCGCCATCGCCTTGCGCATGTAGCCGGACTCGCTTTGCACGGAGAGGATGATGATCTGGGCGGCCGGCATCTCGTTGACGATCTTCTGCGTCGCCGAGATGCCGTCGATTCCGGGCAGGTTGATGTCCATCAAGATGACGTGCGGCCTGAGCTCCCGCGCGAGCTGGATGCCTTGCTCTCCGGTTGCGGCCGTGCCGATCACCTCGATGTCTGGGTCGAACGACAACAGTTTGCGTAGATTCTCGCGTGTTTCGGCGACGTCGTCGACGATGAGCACACGGATGGTTTCAGTCGATTGTTGCACAGGCGTTTCTCCAAGTATGGGATGGCGCTACCGGGCAGGGATCGTGTTGACCGGCGGCGTGATGCCGTAGGGCAGCTTGGGTGGCGTCTCGATGTTGTAGCGATCCATCAGGTATTGTAGCGTCACCGGCGACGTGCCGGCGATGGCATCGTCCGTGGCGTGCCGCAGCACCAGGGTGATGCGTGCGTTGCTCAGCCGGGCGAACTCCAGAATCTCGGCGTCCTGGCGCGTGATGGCCAACGTCACCGCCCGCTCCGAGGGCGACGCTTCTTCGATCACTGCGCCCTCCTCGGCCACCGGCTCCTCGGCCGCTGCTTCCTCTCCCGTTGCCTCCGGCGTGGGTTCGGCGGTTTCGGCTACGGGATCCTCTTCCCAATCCCCCACCTGCAGCACCAGCGCGTTCTGCACGGTCATCTGCGTCACCAGGCGTGGCACCTGATTGCCATTGGGCGTCAGGTTGACCAGCCACCCGTTGGGCAGCACCTCGAAGCGCCCCAACGGGCTGTTCTGGCATTCTTCACCTGGCGGCGGCGAGAAGCAGTAGGCCATATTGGGCAGCGTGGTTTGGAACTCCTCGTCCAGATCGGTCAACAGGAACGAGATCAGCACGTCGACGCTGTCTCCGGGCCGCAGTGCCCAGGCCACGCTGGTGTAGCGGGTCGCCGGGAGTGCGTAAGCCACCATCCCCTGCCCTTCGGGAATCATCCACGAGGCCAGCGAACCGGCTCCCGCGCCCACGGTCAACTCGATCAGCATATCTTCCACGATGGGCATACCGCGCGGCACGTTGACGCTGACCATCTCGCCGTACACCTCTTCCAAATCGGTGAACGCACCAGTCGGCAAGGCGTCCACGGGCCAGTCCTGCAAAATGACGGCGTCGTCGGTCAGCTCCATACCCGGAGCGATGTTCTGTGCTGAAACGACGATGGGGACCATTCCCAGAGGTGTCGGCGTGGGTGTCGGTGTTTCCTCTACATCCTGTTGACCCAGAAGCCGCGGAAGGAGCAGCGCGGCGGCGATGCCGCCGACCACTACCACCAATCCAATCAGCATCAACCGGCGGTTGCGCATAGGTTCCTCCTTAATTTGACTCGCGTAAATGTTCGCTTGGCTGTTACGAGGAGTTGGTTGAATAGGATACGTTGAACTAATAATACTAGGTTAAAGCAAGAAAGTCAAGCTGTGCAATTTGAAGCCCTCACACATTTCATGCGCGTGTGTAACTGCTCAGCTTACGCTTCGCAGTTGTCTTTCCCGCCGCAGAAAGGGGGAGTGGGGGTTTTGCGGGCGGCGAAGCCGCCCGCAAAACCCCCACCTTCTCCCTTCGACGTGCCAGGCGGGTAACTGCCAGGCGCACAGCCTGAGCAGTTAC
>JAFGOJ010000119.1 GCA_016926575.1 Anaerolineae bacterium
CCTCCGAGGGCTCACATATCGGGGGGTTAACCCAACGCTTCTTTCAACGCGGCGGTCAGCGCCGGAACGACCTTGAACAGGTCGCCCACGACGCCGTAGTGCGCCAGTTGGAAGATCGGTGCTTCGGGGTCCTTGTTGATGGCGACGATGACTTTGCTCGTGCGCATCCCGGCCTGGTGCTGAATCGCGCCCGAGATGCCGCAGGCGATGTACAGGTCGGGATTGACGGTCTTCCCCGTCTGCCCCACCTGGTGCTCGTAGGGGATCCACCCCGCGTCGACGGCGGCACGCGAGGAACCGACGGCGGCATTCAACACCTGCGCCAGCGCGCGCACCGGTTCGAAGCCCTCCGGCCCGCCGACGCCGCGCCCGCCGGAGACGATAATCGCCGCCTCGGCCAGGTTGACCCCGCCCTCGGTCTCGTGGAAACCGGTGACTTTGTAGGGGATGGCGTCCTCGGCCAGCACGGCTGCCATCGTCACGACCTCACCGCTGCGGCCTGCGTCGGGCTCGCGCTTGATGAAGGCCCGCGGACGGGTGGTGAAGATCGCCGGCGCTTTGCCGGACGCCGTGCACGTGCTGAGCAGCTTCCCGGCGTAGATCGGCCGCGTGGCGACGAGTTTGCCCTCCTCGAGTGCCAGTGCCGTGCAGTCGGCCACGCAGCCCGTGTCCAGGTCCACCGCCAGCGCCGGTCCCAGGTCGCGCCCGCGGAAGGTCGCGCCGATGAGCACGACGGCCGGTTGGTGTTCCTGTACCAACTGGGCCATCAGGGCCGTGTACGGGTCGACGCGGAAGTCGGCCAGTGTGGCGTCCTCGGCCACGAATACTTTGTCTGCCCCGTAGGCGATGGCTTCCTGAGCCAGCCCGCTCACATGTGCGCCGAACAGGCACGCGCATACCTGCCCGCCCAACGCCTCACTCAACTGGCGCGCCAGCCCCAACGCCTCCCAGGAGGGAGAGGCAACCTGACCGTCGAACTGTTCGATCCAGACGAAAATGTCGTTACCCATTGTTTCCCTCCTAGATGACCTTCTCGGCCAGCAGTTTGTCGACCAGAATCCGGGCCGTCTCTTCGGCGCTGTCGGCAGAGATGATCTCCGCCGCGCCCTCGCGGGCCGGCGGCGCGAAGATGCGCTCCCACTTGACGCTGGCGTTGGCCGCGCCCACTTTGGCCGCGTCGACGCCTGCCTCCCCGCCCGTCCACAGCGGATACTCGGCGCGCGTGGCCTTGCGGATGCCCATGAAGGACGGGTAGCGCGGTTCGTTGATGCCCTTGGTCGTGCCGACCACCGCCGGCAGCGGGGCCGTGACGACCTGCCGCCCCTCTTCCAGCAGCCGCTCGACGGTGATCGTCTGCGCGGCCGGGTCGATCTCGACGATCTTGATCACGTTCGTCAGCGGCGAGAAGCCCAGCCGCCGGGCCACCTGCATGGCGACCTGGCCGGTCTGGCTGTCGATGGCCGACTTGCCGAAGAGCACCAGCCCCACGTCGCCCATCTTCTCGATGGCCTTCGCCAACACGTGGGAAGTGCCCTGGGTGTCCGATCCGGCGAACCCATCTTCCCAGATGCGGATGCCCGCGTCACACCCCATGGCGATGGCGTGCTTGAGTGCCTCCAGCGCCGCCTCCGGCCCCATCGAGATGACGGTGGCCTTTCCGCCTCCGATGCGGTCCTTAAGCAGCAGTGCCTCTTCGACCGCGTACTCGTCCCAGGGGTTGATGATGATGGGAGAATCGCCCCAGGATACGTTGCCCGCCTCGTCTACGGACAGCTTGGCCGCCGAGTCAGGGGTCTGCTTGGTACAGACGACGATGTGCATATCTTACCTCCTAAAGATGTATGTGGTTCGACCGTTGCCAATTTCCAGCCATGAATTCACATGAATTAACACGAATCGTTTTGCCATGCCTCCGCGTCGTATGCCGGCAATTCGCAGCGCAGCGGGTGGTCGTCCCGATAGCCCAGCGCGTAGCCTGCCTGGATGAGCTGGTGGATCTGGCTGCTGCCCTCGTAGATGCACGCGCCCTTGGCGTTGCGCAGGTAGCGCTCGACGTCGTACTCGTCCGAGTAGCCGTAGGCCCCGTGGAGCTGCACCGCGTTCGACGCGGCGCTGAAGCTGGCCTCAGTGGCGAACCACTTCGCCAGGCTCACCTCGCGCGAGTTGCGCACACCCTCGTTCTTCATCCACCCTACGCGCAGGCAGAGCAGCCGGGCAATGTCGTAGTCGCGCTGCATGAAGGCGATCAGTTGCTGGATCAGTTGGTGCTTGCCGATCTCCCGCCCGAAGGTCTTGCGCTCGTGGGCGTAGGCCACCGACGCCTCCAGGCAGGCGCGAATCAGGCCCGTCGCGCCCGCCGCCACGGTGTAGCGCCCGTTGTCCAGGCAGCTCATGGCGATCTTGAATCCCTCGCCCTCCTCGCCCAGGCGGTTCTCGGCGGGCACTTCTACGTCGTTCAGGCTGATCCAGCCGGTGGAACCGGCGCGCACGCCCAGCTTGCCGTGGATGTCACCGGTGGTCAGGCCCTGCATCTCCCGCTGGACGATGAAGGCGCTCATCCCCTCGTGGGATGGGGTGGCGCGCGGGTCGGTCTTGGCGAAGATGACGAACTGGTCCGCCACGTTCGCCAGGCTGATCCACATCTTCTCGCCGTTGAGCACGTAGACGTCCCCCTCGCGGCGGGCGGTGGTGGCGATAGCGGCGGCGTCGGAGCCGGCGCCCGGCTCGGTGAGCCCGTAGGTGGCGATGCGCTCGCCCCGCGCCTGGGGGATCAGGTAGCGCTGCTTCTGCTCCTGCGTGGCCCACTGGAACAGCCCCAGGCAGTTCAGCCCCACATGGACGCTCATCACCACGCGCAGTGACGTGTCGACGCGCTCCAACTCCTCGCACACCAGCCCCAAGCTGACGTAGTCCATCCCCTGGCCGCCGTAGCGCACGGGCAGGCAGACGCCCAGCAGGCCCAGTTCGCCCATGCGGTAGATCGCGTCGCGGTTGACCGTGTGGCTGCGGTCATAGTCCTTGATCACCGGCGCAACCTCCTTCTCGGCGAAATCCCGCACCATACGCGCCACCATCCGATGTTCTTCTGTAAGTGCGAAATCCATCCTCTTTGCTCCCTGTTCCGAAAATAGCCGCTCATCCGACCGTCATGCCCGCGAAAGCGGGCATCCATCCGTGCGCTGTTCCGAAAATAGACCGTCTCGATATAGGGCGGGTTTCCAACCCGCCACCCATCGGTTACCAGG
>JAFGOJ010000120.1 GCA_016926575.1 Anaerolineae bacterium
GTGCCGTTGGTAGGGGTCGGTCTGAGACCGACCCCTACCGACCGGCCTCTTGTTCCGCCCGGTCTCCTGACCGGGCGGAACGGCGGGCTCGTTCCTGTGGTGGTAGGCGCGCGATTCAATCGCGCGCCTACCACCACCAGACAAATAGCGCGTTTGTGCCCTGCCTGACGTTACGTTATAATAACTGTCACCATTTCTCAAGGAGGAATACGCCATGACGACCTTTGATCGGGGCTACGCGCTGATTGTGGGTGTCGGCGGCGACCTGCCCGACACCATCCAGGACGCTCGCGGGCTGGCGGATATGCTCAAGGACCCGAGCCGCTGCGCCTACCCACCCGCGCAGGTGTACCTCCTCACCGGTGAAGCAGCCACACGTGACGCCGTCCTGGCGGCGCTGGATGGGATCGTTCGGGAGGCCGGTGACCGGTCGACGGTGATTGTGTATTTTTCTGGGCACGGGTATCGGGTCGACTCCCCCACCGGCGAGTTCTACTACCTCATGCCCTACGGTTACGACGTGGACCGGCTCTACCGCACTGCTATCGAGGGCAAGGAGTTTACCGATAAACTGCGCAGCATACGGGCTCAGAAATTGCTGCTGCTGTTGGACTGCTGCCACGCGGGCGGGGTGGGCGACTCGAAGGCCCCGGCGGCGCTGGAGCTGGCAAAGGCTCCGCTGCCGCCGCAGGCGCAGGACTTGCTGGCGGAGGGAAGCGGTCGCGTGGTGATCGCTTCGTCGCGGGAGGACGAGCTCTCCTACGCCGGCCGGCCGTACAGCGCCTTCACGCTGGCGGTGGTCGAAGCGCTGTGCGGGGAGGGGGTGGCGAAGCACGACGGGCTGGTGCGGGTGGCGGACCTGGCGCTGCACGCGCGGCAGGTCGTGCCGGGGCGGACCAAGGAGCGGCAGCATCCGATCTTGCACTTCGAGCATGCGGACAACTTCGCGGTGGCGTACTACGCGGGGGGCGAAGCTGCGCCGAAGGGCGTGCCCTTCGCGGCGCAAGTCGAGATCGAACCGGAACCGGGGGCCTGGGCGGCGTTGGACCAGCGCGGTCAGACGGTCGTGGGGCCGCAGACGAACATCGTGGGGGACGTAGCGGGGCCGGTGCTCTCCGGGCAGTTCAGCGGGCCGACGGCAGTGGGCGGCGGCGACGCGCTCGATCTGCGCGGGTCGCAGGGCGCGGTGGTCAAGCCTACCGGGCCGGTCAGCCAGCACTTCGGCGACAGCATCTCTGTCACCGGCGACGGCAACGTCATCGGCGACCGCAGCAGCCACGTGGTCAAGACGCAGACCGGGGACGTGCGAGATAGCACCATCTACAACGCGGGTGGGAACATCATCTTTGCCGGTCAACCCGGCGCGTCTATCGACATTGAACCCTCGCCCGAGTCGATGCGTCTCCAGCGCCTCCTGCGCAGCCGGCTGGACCTGGAGGACTTCCGCACCCTGTGCTTCGACCTGGGCATTCGCTACGACGACCTGCGCGGTGAGGGGTTGGCGGGCAAGGCGCGCGAGTTGGTGCTGCATCTCCAACAGCGCGAAGCCCTGCACCTTTTGGTCGAATGGCTGCGCGTCGAGCGCCCGGACATTCGCGTATGAACCGCTATTGACTTGAGCGCCAAGGCGGTTATAATTCTACCATTCTGGTCCTGAGCAATTCACCATACCCGGCGACGAAGAGCGGGCTTTGCGTTCTCTCCCTAAAGGGCCTCAGTAAATAATGGAGAAAATGAAAACCAAACAGTCTTCCTTGTTGAATGTCAAGCCGGGGGAATGGACGTTGTTGCTACCTCTATTGTTGCTCCTGGCGACCAACACGCTGGTTCTGGAACTATCGGACGTTGTTGCCACGGCCGGATTCCTCAGTAACGTCGGTATTCCAGAAATCTTACTGGTGTGGGTCGTCGACATGATCATCACGCTCGTCTCTGCGGGCCTCTATGCCATGATCGTCGACCGCATGTCACGGGTGCGGCTGGTCAGTTGGTTCCTCTTGGGGTTAGGGGGGCTCTACTTCGGCATGCAGATGCTCTTTCTGTATAGCGCCCCCGACTGGCTCACGTATCCCCTGCTCTACATCCTGGCCGACCAGCAGTACGTCATCTTTCCGCTGGCGTTCTGGGCCATGGCCAATGACGTCTACACGATGGCCGAATCGAAGCGCTTGTTTCCCATCATCGCCGCAGGGGCGGCCATTGGCAGCATCCTGGGCAATGTGTTGGCCGCCGTCGCCGGCACAGTCCTTAAGCATCTGAACTTGGGGACGCCGGCGTTGTTGTTGATCAGCAGCACGATGTTCTTATTGGGATTCGTTCTGCTCAAGCTGACGTTCCGCAAGCGCATCGTGCGCGCGCGGCAATCGATGGAAGAAACCGTCGACGTGAAGGAGACCATCAAGGTCGGGTTGGATTACATCAAGGGCGTGCCGATGTTTCGCTACCTGGCCGTCATCATGCTCCTGGTGATGTTGGCCCTCACCATCATGGAGTACCATTTCCTCTTCTCGATGGAGAGCACATTCTCCGAAAGCACGGCTAAACTTCAGACCTTCTATGGCATCTACAAGGTTGTGTTGGTCGTTGCCACGTTGTTGTTCCAGTGGCTGGTGGCGGGGAAGCTTCTGGAAAAGGCTGGGGCCAAGAATTCCTTCTTCGTTCTGCCGGGGGCCTTGCTCGCTGCTGTCGGCAGCGCGTCGATCTTAGGCGGGCTGGGCGGGGCAGCGGTGGGGCGTTCCATCGCCCGGCTGATCGAGTCGTCGTGGGACGAACCCGCGCGCAAGTCGGTGGAGAACCTCGTTCCCGACGAGAAACGCGGGCGTGTCAGTGTGTTCATCGACAGCTACTTCTATGCCCTGTCGACCATCGTTGGTTGTGCCGTCTTGGGAGTGCTGATTTTGACACGGTATTTGGGCTGGCTAAGCAACGACGCTATCACGGTCATCTACCTGGCCCTGGCAGGAGTGGCCTCGGCTGCGGCCGTCTGGGCCGCCGTGCGCCTGCGTGCCACCTACGACGAAAGCCTGCTGAATTGGCGGCTGGCGCGCTCGCGGCGCAAGAGTATATTGGACAAACTTGATTTCTAAATCGAGCCAATAGACGAGCGTATGTTGCGTAACAACGACGTGCATAACCTAAAACGAGAATGGTATGCCATTCTCGATAACCTGACAGCCCTGTGCCATCGATTGCCCCCCACGAACCTGGAATGCCTGACGCGGTGTTCGGCGCGCTGCTGCCCACAGGTCCGGATGCGTACGATGGAACCCGGCAGCATTGCCAGCCCTGTGGTCGTGTTTTTGCCTTTCGAGATGGAAAATATCATCGAGGTTAGCGGTATCTCTGAAAGCGCCTTTCGGCGCTGGCCGGTCCACATGACGCCTGACCTCGCCATCGACGTCGGCATGTTCGATCTGGGCAAGCCGTGCCCCTTCCTCCAGCCGGATTTTCGTTGTGCGATGTATATGCGGCGGCCGGTCGATTGCTGGACTTTCCCACTGCTGCCCACATTGGACGACGCCGGCCGGCTGGCGTGGGAGTACGGGGAGAATTGCCCTTCCCTGTCGACGCTCAACCCGGATTTCGTGCGCAGCGTCAAAGACGTGTGGGCCGATGTGTGGAGGGTGCTGCCCAGATCGTGGTGGGACCTGTACCGCGCGGCGGACGATTGGACGGGCTGGCCCCTGCCAGAGGAGAGCGCGCTGTGAACGTAGCCGGACCGGGAAATGTGAGCATCCGAGACGTCGTTGGGCAGGATTCGCCCTACCTGCCGGTAGCGGTCGACGTGTTCACGGCGATCTTTCCCGATTATGCGCACTACGTGCCCTACGTCCGCGTCTGCGCCTTGCAACGCTCGCCCGATCACCCCGCCACGCTCGACCACGTGTGGGTGGTGGAGCAGGACGGCACGCCCATCGGCATCCGCATCCTGAGTTACGTCCACACCCGCAACTTCGGGCACGACGCATTCGTGGGGCTGCTGCCGGCCTATCGCGGCCAGGGCATTGGCGGGTGGCTGGTCGAACAGTCGCTGCGGCAGATTGGTCTGGATGCCGAACAGTTCGGACAGCCGCCGCCCCTCGGCTACTGCACTGAGGTCGAACCCGCGGCCGACGCAGCCGACGTGGCCGAGCGCCGTGAACGGGAACGCGTGCTCGCCTTCCACCTCCGGCACGGAGGCGTCCTGCTCGACGTCGACTATACCGAACCACCGATGATCGCCGGAGTGCGCTATTTCGACCCGCAACACTTTACGGACCTGTCGCCCACGCCGATGCATCTGGTCTTCTATCCCCTTCAGACGTGCCGGTTGAACCGCCAGACACTCGTCGACGTGGTGGA
>JAFGOJ010000121.1 GCA_016926575.1 Anaerolineae bacterium
AGCAATCTCCTGATCGCGTTTTGGGGATTGCTTCGGGCGCTAAAGCGCCCTCGCAATGACCCGCCGGCGGGTAGCCTGAGCAGTTACTTTTTGCCGCGAATTAACACGAACCTTGGTAACTGCACAGTTACGCGTGGCGCGCGCTTGCTGCGCCACGGTCACCTGTGCTCAGGTGGGCGAGGAACTCCGGGCGTTCCAGCCGCCACAGGCCGTACAGGGCAGCCAGAAAGACGGCCCCGCCGACGGCGTATCCTTCCAGTATGGATGCCTGAGTCACGAAGACGGCCAGGATGCCCAGGACGAAACACACCGCGTAGATCGTCAGGACGGCTTCGCGGGGGGACATCCCCACGGCGACCAGGCGGTGGGAGACGTGGTCCTTCCCCGCGGTCCAGGGCGGGATACGTCGCCGCAGGCGCGAGAGGATGACCATAGTCGTATCGAAGATGGGCATACCCATCACCAGCACCGGCACCATCCAGGTGACGAACTGCACGTTGTCGGGGAAGCGCAGTTTGATGCCGATGGCCGCCAGGACGAAGCCGAGGAAGAGCGCCCCGGAATCGCCCATGAAGATGCTGGCCGGATTCAGATTGTAGATCAGGAATCCCAGGCAGGCAGCCAGCACGGCGACGGAGAGCGCGCCCACCAGGTATTGGCCGCTGAAGGCGCACATCAGCGCGAAGTAGGCCGCGGCGATGGCCGACACACCGCCGGCCAGCCCGTCCATGTTGTCCAGAAAGTTGATACCGTTGGTGATGTAGCCCAGCCAGAACACGCTGATGAGCAGGTTGAGCCATTCGTAGGGCGTCAAGCCCACGTAGATGCCGGTGGCATAGAGAAGCAGCGCGGCCAGCACCTGCCCGATCATTTTCACGACGAAGCCCAACCCCCAGCGGTCGTCGATCAGGCCCATGAACGAGATGCCGGCCGCGCCGACGACGATCGAGCCGAACTGGGCGAAGTTGTACTCGCGGCCCAGCGCGACGGCCGCGACGATCACCGCCAGGAAGATCGCCACCCCGCCGACGCGCGGCACGGGGTTGAGGTGCACCTTGCGGGCCGAGGGCTGGTCCATCAGCCCCAGGTGCGGCGCCAGGCGGCGGGCCACGGGCGTCAGGCCCACCGCCAGCACCAGCACCCCGGCGAAGACGAGCAGGTACGTCGTCAAGGCGTCGTCTCCGTGATGGAGATGGTAGCCTGCAACTGAGCCAGCAGGTCGCTGACGCGTTGAACCTGGGCTTCGGGGGCGATCAGCAGGGCCGCTTCGCCCTCCGCGAGGGCCTGTTCGAGGTCACCGGTCTGCGCGTAGGCGTAAGCCAGCCAGTAGTGATTTTCCCACGCGTCGCTGGCATTGGGGGCGCGGGCCAAGGCTTCGGACAGGGCTGCGGCGGCCTCTTCGTAATTGCCGATCTGGAGGTGTACACGTCCCAGCGCGCTCCAGACGCGCGGCTGGTTAGCCGAAATCTCCAGTGCTCGCTGATACCCCTCGGCGGCGGCCTCCAAATCGCCCTGGTTGACGCTGATGTCGCTGATGATCAACCAGGTCTGGTCGAATTCGGGATCGAGTTCCAGGGAATGTTCGATGCGGCTCTGGTAGAGCGCTTCGTCACCCAGAACTTCGTAGCACAAGGTGGCCCACTCGTTCCACAGGATTGGGTTGTTGGGGCTGAGGCTGGTGGCGGATTCGTAGTATTGGGAGGACATCTCGCCCAGCAGGGCGCGGTTTCCTTGACCGGCAGGCAGGTCGGCCCAGCGGCGGTACATCCGCGCCAGGTTGGCGCTGTGGTCGGTGTTGAGCGGGTTGATGTCTTGCGCGTTCAGCAGCACGCGCTCGGTCTCGCGCATGGCCAGGTCCTGCTGGTCGACCGCTTCCAACGCGGAGGCATATTCGAGGAACGCGCGGCCCAGGTAGAGGTAGTAGAAGTCCTCTCTGGGGGCCAGCTCGATGGCGGTTTCGTAGTGCGGGACGGCCACGTGCCATTGCTGGCTCCTATCCCACGGGTCGGCCTGCTTGTAGATGATGTCGGCGTGGATGGGGCGCAGGTTGTACTCGTAGGAAAGCGTGGGGGCGAGGAAGAGCATCAGTGCGCCGCTCATCCCGAAGGCCCAGGCCCATCCGGCGTTGGCGACCGGCGCTTTGAGGTTGGGGACCAGGCCGTAGACGACCGCGCCGATGATCGCTGCGATGCCACCGCCGACGAGGAAGGGCACGCCCAGTTGGGTGATGCGGAACCCCGTTGCGGCGTCTGCCGACGCGCCGATCAGCGCGTAGACCAGCCAGGAAGCGGCGGCGACCAGCAGGGCCATCCAGCCGACCGGTGTGCCCCACTCTTTGGTGCGGGTTTTCTTCCCGCCCATCAGGGCCAACCCGCCGAGAAGGGCGATGGCGACCAGGAAGACGTAATACGCGTCCACCTGCCCGGCGATGTGGCGGCTCAGGCCGATCACGTCTTCGACCGTCTGCATACGGTCGCGCAGGGCGATGATGGTGGCGTGGCGGCCGGCGAGGATCAGGCCGAAGAAAGTGCCCACGCCCAGCGAGACGGGCAAGACGATGAGCAGGGCCGACCACACGTCCGACGGGCGTTCGCGGAAGACGCCGCGCTTCGCCATCTGCGTGACACTCAAGAGGCCGGTCATCAGCCAGGTGAAGGTGAACACCATCAGGATGCCCAACGAGGCGCGCGGCTCCTGGTTGGCGGGGATGGCGATGACGGTCAGCGAGCGCCAGAAGATGGACCACGCGGTGTCGATCTGCTCCACGTTGTTGACGAAGTCGTAGGTCAGCGTGCCCAAGATCAGCGCGCCGATCAGGGCCGCGCCCAGCGCGGGCCACAGCCATTCCGGCATGGCCTGGCGGGCGGTGCGTGAGGCGGGCGCGGGTTGCTCCTTCTTTGGGGGCCGTCGCCGTTTGCCACTCGGCACGGGCGGCGGGGCGGCTTTCGGCGCTTCCTCGCGCTCCACGATCTGCTGCAGGCCGAGGATGACGAAGACGCCCGCCAGGGACCAGAACATCGTGCGGGTGGAGGCGATGGCGATGCCGAAGTTGATCTCGACGAAGTGGGCCACGAACGTGGAGAGGAGCGCCATCAGCAAGAAGGCGTGCGGGTGCGCGGCTGCGCTCTCCTTGACCGGCATCCAGTAGAGCGAGATGGCGTAGACGATCAGGTAGACGAAAACGCCCGCGACGATGCCGACGGGAATGGCCAGGCCGAAGAAGTGCGGCGCGAGGATCAGGCTCGTCACAACGGTGGCGACGATGGCCAGGATCACGATCAGCGCCAGGAAGAGGACGGTGCGCCAGCCTTTGGGCAGGAATCCCAACCAGCGCAGGCCCAGGTAGAACGCGCTGCCGAACGTCCACAGGTAGGCGGCCAGGCCCAACACGCCGGTGATGATCACCGCGTCCAGCGTCTCGTTGTGGGAGCGGTCGGGCGAGGCGGTGCGGGATTCGAAGTGGCCCAGCAGCGGCGGGTAGAAGCCGTTGTAGGCCACGTACATCGATTCCGGCCCGTACCCGACGAGGAAGCGGATCGCGTTGAACGGGTCGGGTTGCCAGGTCTCGCTGCTCAGGGTGGGCGGGGTTTCGATGGGGGCGTGGGGCATGATCAGGTCGAGCGCGCCTTCCCAGATCAGGGCGCGCACCTTGCCGGTGCCACTTTCGGCTTCGAGAACGTTTGCCAGGCGGCCGATGGCCGGGTTTTCCACGGCCCACTCGTGCAACGGGCCGCCGGGGTTGATGGCGAAGAAGCCGGCGCTGAAGAGGATTACCAGCAGCATCACGCTGGTCCACATCCAGCGCCAACCCCAGCGGTTGACAATGAAGACCAGCCAGGTGCCCACGTAGGCCAGCAGGCCGCCGATGGCCGGCAGCCACATACTGACGTCGACCTGGGGGCCGAGCAGGCGGTCGGCCAGCGCCACGACGGGGATCAAGGCCGCGCCGGTGAGGGCCCAGGCCCACTTTTTCTCGCGGAATGCCGCCAGCCAGATGCCCACGCCGGCGAGCGCCACGGTCAAAACAATGTAGATGAGGGTCAACGGCGTGACCGACAGTGTGAGGGCGGCGTTCAGAGCGGCGACGCCCTGGCTGAGGGCGTAGAGCACAGCGGCGACCGCGCCGGTCGCGCCGACTCCCAGAAGGAAGAATCCCATGCCCCGCCCGACGTCCTCGAACAGGCAGGTCAGGTTGGCGAGGCCGGTTCCGCCGCGGCCCTGGTGGTGCAGCGCGATGGCCAGCCAGACGGCGGCCAACACGACCGCGGCGACAATCCCGCCGACGGTGAGGGGGAGAGTGCTGCCTGTGGGGGCGGTGGCCTGTAGGATGAAGAAGAGCAACCCGCCCAGGATGGCCGCCAGCTCGATGCTGGCCGCGGCGCGGGCCAGCCACTTGCCCACGTCGTTGGGGAGTTGGACGGGCGAGGGCGCGGGTTTGCCGGCCTGGTGGGCGGCGCGCTGCATGCTGAGCAGGCCCAGCACGATCCACAGGCCCACGCCGGCGAGGAGGCCCATCAGCGGGCCGCGGCTCTTGGTGTAGTAGACGGCGATGACCTGCACCAGGGCGATGAAGATGTAGGCCGAGGCGCGCAGGACATCGCCCACGCCGGTGTCCTCATCGGTCAGGATGGCGCGGAAGGCGCTGGCGATGCGTGAGAGGGTGAGCGGCGTGGCCATGATCAGGTACGCCGCGACGAAGATGGCGTTGCCCATGTTGGAGGCGATACGGCGGGTCACGTCACCGCCCCAGGGGAGCGGGTCGCGCTGGCTGCGCTGGACGAAGCCGTAGAGGGCGATGGGCAGGCTGTTGAGGATGAAGGTGGTGATGAAACGGTCGACCTGGTCGCGCGTGCGCATGCGGTCGAGGATCACGAAGAAGATCACCAGGTACGAGAGGGTGGTGAAGGTGCCCTGCAGGCGCTGGTAGGAGCCGAAGAAGCTAATGAAGGGGGTGACGGAGAACGCGGTGCTGATCAAGTAGACCAGGATGGTGAAGAGGGTGGGCAGCACCAGCGGCGTGCGCCAGGTCACCTGGCGCTCGGTGGCATCCCGGTCGGGGTCGCGCCAGTGGCCGGCCCACTCCTCGGCGCGGCGGATGAGCCAGACCGCGCTCATCACCAGGGCGATGGAACGCAGCGTGGTCAGTTTGTCCGGCTCGAAGACGCGGGCGGAGTAGATGTTGAAGAACAGGGGCGTGACGACGATGGCGGCCAGCCAGCCCGCTTCCAGGATTCCGTCGAGCAGTGCGCTTAGTTTGGTTCGTGACATCAGGTACATTCTCCTGTTCCGAAAATAGACCGTCTCGATGTAGGGCGGGTTTCTTACCCGCCGACCAGCGGTTACCAGGACTTTGCAGGGGCTCCGCCCC